>JBIIQL010000534.1:0-3037 GCA_044342095.1 Pirellulales bacterium | reverse complement strand
GCGCCGGAGCCGATCGAGGCTCGCCGACAGCCCCGATCGATCGGCAAGACGCTGTTCCATCGCCGTGTCGAGCTTCAGGCTCGGGATCTGGAACTGCGGCGTCGCGGGATCGCCATCGACGATGAACGGGGTGTGGGAGGTGCCGAGGTAGGCGGCGCCGAAGCTGAAGGTGTCGACGTGCTGCCGACCGGAGTCGACCAAAGCCGTGTAGCCGGGGATGCCGGCGACGGCCGACGGGCGGAAACGCGAGACGAACGACCCGGCCATCGGGAAGTCGTTGACGAATCCGGTCGGCTCCTTCGGGGCCCGGCCGGTGAGAAACCGCTTGTGGCCGCCGCCATGATCGGCGAAGTCGTGCGTCACCGAGCGGATGAGGGAGTAGCGATCGGCGCAGCGGGCGTGGAGCGGGAGGAGCTCGCAGACGTCGATTCCGGCGACGTTCGTCCCGATCGGCCGGAACGCCCCGCGGAACTCCGCCGGGGCGTCGGGCTTCATGTCGTAGGTTTCGAGGTGGGGCGGGCCACCGGGGAGCCAGACGAAGATCACCGCCGTGTCGTCTGCGGCCGGTACGCCGGCGTCGGCCCGGGCCTGGCGAAGGCGGAGGCGGTCGGCCAAACCGAATCCACCCAGGCCGAGGAAGCCCGTGGCGATCGCCACCCGGCGGGAGACGCGATCCGTGGAAATCGACCGTGGAGCCGAGCCTGCCATCGCGACCCTCCTCAAAGTCCCCGAAAGACCCCAGCAGTATACCAGCCGCCCTCGGGGCCGGCCGCGGGCACGAGAGGCGAGCGAGCCGGAAACGCCGCAGTTTTCTGGACGCTCCCGCCACGGATCGATAAGCTCAAGCAAGGGTGCGGATTTCCTCTCGGCCAGAGCCCACCGCCCCCTTCTTCCCGCCCCTCGGTTTCCTTCCGAAGTGAATACCATGCGCACGCTCCGTCCGGTCCTTCGGGCCTTGTTTCTCGTCGCCCTCGTGGCGTTGCTCGTCGGCCCGCTGCCCGCCAGTGCGCAGACGACCAAGGGGCCGTCGTCGAAATCGCCCGGGTCGAAGCCGGCGCCGCGATCGACCCCGCCTTCTGAAGGGGCGCGGAAGGGGAGTGGAGACGCCGCCAAGGGGTCGCGCACCGGGGCGCCGAAGGGGACGTCGGCGAAGGGGGCTTCGAGCGACGTCGGGGCCGACGAGCAGGCCGCGGCCGAGGGGGAAGCCCCGCTCGGTCCGCTCGAGCAACTCGAGGCCGACGCCCAGTCGTGCCGCACGGCTGCCGAAGCGGTGCAGGTCTACAAGATCTTCCTCGCCAATCCGAAGGTCCCCGCCGACATTCGCAAAGCCGCGGAGAAGAAGCTCGCCCAGTGGAAGGTGATGGAGGAGGAGAAGCAGCGTCGCCTCGGGAAGAAGTGGGTGACCGAGGAGGAGTATGAGAGCATCTCCAAGAAGGCCGACCAGATGGTCCGCCACAGCTACCAGCTTTTCAAACTCGGCAACCGCGATCTCGCCAAGAAGGAGCTGATCTCCGCCAGTCGGCTCAATCCCGAGAGCGGTCGGGCCGATTTCGTGATGGGCTTCATCTACTCGATCGTCGCCGACAACGACCTCAAGGCCGTGGCCCACTTCTCGGAGGTGGTGAAGCGCGAGCCGAACAACGCCTACGCCTACAACAACCTCGCCGTCAGCGAGGTGTTTCTGAAGCGATACGCCGCGGCCGCGAAGCACTTCCGTCGCGCCCTCGAGATCATGCCCGAACTCCAGTCCGTGGCCGACAACATCGCCGTGGCGATCGGCATGGACGGCATGGTTCGTCAGCGGCAGATTCCCGACGATCAGGCGGACGAGTTCAACGAGCTCTACCGCAAGGCTCTCTATGAGCTTCATCTCCTCCCCCTCGACCAGAGCCGGGCTGCCGAGACGGCGCAGGGTGGCCAGCAGGGGAACGGCCCCGGCGGACCCGGCGGACCCGGCGGACCGGGTGGCCTCGGCGGGCCACGTGGCCCCGGTTCGATGGGGGGGCCGAGCGGACCGGGATCGCCGGCGGGGCCAGGCTCGCCGGGCGGGCCCGGCGGCCCCGGTGGCGCTGGCGGTCAGGGTGGCCAGCAAAACAGCCGCCCGATGTTTGCCTACCGCGTCTTCGGCCCTTCGGGCCGGGCGATCGGAGGCGCTCAGGGAGAGCAGGGGATCCAGTCGATGTTCGACGAGCCGGATCAGGTCATCGTCAGCATCGCCAACGGCACCGGCTTCGTCATCGCCCCGGGGTATGTGCTCACCAATCACCACGTCATCGAGGGGGCGACCGACATCACGATCCTCGATCCGAAGAATCGGGACAAGCAACTCCTCGCCACGCTCGTAGCCGAGTCGGAGAATCCCGACTTGGCGCTGTTGAGGGTCGAAGGGCTCGAGACCGAGCCGATGCCGCTGGCCGAGACGATGCCGAAGCGAGGCACGGAGATCATGGTCCTCGGCTACCCCGGCGGCTCGGCACTCGGGCTGGAACTGAAGAGCACGCGTGGACCGATCACCTCTGCATCCGATCCGAAGCTCGAAGGGGGGGCGTTCCTCTTCGACGCCAACGTCAATCCCGGTAACAGCGGTGGGCCGATCATCAACCAGGCAGGGCGGGTTGTCGGAGTTGTCGTGGCGATCGTGCGGACAAGCCTGATGGGCTCGGCCTACTCCGTCGGCATCCCGATGGAGCGGGTCTGGCCGTTCCTCGAGGAGCATCTCCCCGAGGTCGAACCAGTGACCGAGGAGATCGGCGACGAGAAGTGGGTCGACATCGACGAGCGTCTCGGCGCCTCGACCGTGTTCATCACCGCGAAGCTCAAGCGTGGTGGCAAGAAGGAGTCGAAGCCGGGGGATGACTTCGCCCAAGGCGGGAATCAGGGTGGGAATCAGGGGGGCAACGGTCCTCCCGCCGGAGCGCCTCCGGGCTACGGTCCGCCGGGAACTCCTGGTGCGCCTGGCACGCCGGGCGCTCCGCCGCCGGGATCGATTCCGCCGGGCGGCTTCACCGGGAGCCCTGCGGCGCCGGGCGGCCCGCCA
>JBIIQL010000533.1:0-3039 GCA_044342095.1 Pirellulales bacterium | reverse complement strand
GGATCGTCCTTCCGGGTGACGGTCAACGGCGTCGACGTCGAAGGCGACTGGAACAACCAGAGGGAGGCGATGTCGGCAAGCGCGCCGACGATGGCCGCTGTCACCGCCCGGAGTTACCACCCCGGGCTGGTCAACGCCGCCATGATGGACGGCAGCGTCCGCGGCATCGCTACCGACATTTCCCAGGAGGCGTGGCGGGCTTTGGCAACACGCGCCGGAGGCGAGGTTGATTCAACCTCCCCCTGACGGGCGCCTTCTCAGCGACCGACGTCCTGGCTGGCACTCGGGGTCACCGGCTCAGCGGCCGACGCCGCTGCCCGCTCGCTGGCCACGGCGACCGACCGGTGGGCCATCATCAATTCATTCGGGGTGAACCAGGCGTCGTCGGGGCGACCAAGCCGGTCGATCTTTTTGGCGGCAAGCGCTTCCCAGGTGAGCCCGTTGGCGACGTGCCACGTGGCCGCCTGAGCGACCTTTTGCGACACTTCGCCACGCCCCAGCGCCTCGAGGAGCGACTGCAACTTGGGATCGGTAGAGAACGTCTCGAGCGCGACGAGTTTGTAAGCCATCCGGCTCGAAGGCTCCTTCTTGCCATGCTCGAGGCAGACGGTCGTGATCCGCATGACCTTCGTCTTCTCCGGGGGGACCGAGAAGGCACCGCCAGGCATGCCACCCATGCCGCCGCCCATGCCACCCATCCCACCCCCCATGCCACCCATGCCGCCGCCCATCCCACCCATGCCGCCGCCACCCATCGCCTGTCCGCCACCCATGCCACCACCCATCCCGCCCATGCCGCCCCCCATGCCACCCATGCCGCCGCCCATCCCGCCAGGCCCCATCTGTCGGAGCACGGGCACGCCGGCGTAAGCGGCCGGCATCTTCAGGGTCAGCGGCTTGTTCGACTTGTTCGTGACGAGGATCTGTGCGGAGCGCGAGTCGTTCGGGATGAACTTCACCGTCACCAGGCCGGCTGCTTCGGCGTCGAGGACATCGTGGACCTCCGCCGCAGGCCGGTTGGCCGAGGGCTTCGACGTCCCGGCGTCGCGGGCCTGTGCCACCACGGCAGTCAACGAGACGATTAGGCCGAGGAAAGCGGTGAGCGAGCGGGCCATGGCAAAACCCTTTGATGCCGGAGTCGAACCGGAGCGAGGAGGATTCGAGGGACGGGAGACCGGGCTGCCGGAAAGCTGCCCTCCCCCCTCTCGAATCTAGTATGCCTTCGGTTTCTGGCGAGGGAAATCGAGAGGAGATGCCGAGGGATTGCCGGTCGGGGGGGTGGTGCCGGTCGAACGGCCCTGGAAGCGGTCAAAACTTTGGCCTCGCCAAGGCCCGAACCGTCCGGACCCCCCCAAAAAAACAAAATCCAAAAAAAACCCCAGGGGGGACACCCCTGGGGTTTGCTGATGATCTGGTGGAAGATGCCCGGCAGGCCGGACAGTCCGACTCAACGCTTGGAGAACTGCGTCCCACGGCGAGCACCGCGGAGGCCGTACTTCTTCCGTTCCTTCATGCGGCCGTCGCGGGTGAGCAGCCCCCCCTGACGGAGCGGTTCGGCCAGTTCGCCGTCGAAACTCTTGAGCGCCCGGGCGATTCCGAGCCGGCAGGCACCGGCCTGACCGGTCGGCCCACCGCCGTCGACGTTGATGTCGACGTTCACGGCCGACTGGCGACCGACGACCTCGAGGGCCCCGGAGACGAGCACCCGATCCTTGATCGCGGGAAAATAGACCCCGAGATCACGGCCGTTGACCTTGATCGTCCCGTTGCCCGGACGCAACCGCACCCGGGCCACCGCCGTCTTGCGTCGACCGGTGGCGAGCACATCGCCGTTGCTGCGCACACTTCTCGTTCCCTGCTCGGCCATCGAATGAGTCCTCGTGTCAGGATCCGGATTCAGCGTTCGGACCCGGTGTCAGTGATGTGGATGATGGAAGGGGATGTCAATCAGCGGGCCGCCAGTTCGAGCGATTCCGGCATCTGGGCCTGGTGGGGATGCTCGGCACCGGCGTAGACCTTGAGTTTGTCGTGCATGTGCCGACCGAGACGGGTCTTCGGGAGCATGCGGCGAACCGCCTCGTCGATGATCAGTTCCGGCCTGCGCTCGAGGCGTTCGGCGGCCGTTTCCGACTTGAGCCCCTGGTAGCCGGTGTACCAACGGTAAAGCTTTTGCTGCCACTTCTTGCCGCTGAATTGGACCTTGTCGGCGTTCACAATGACGACGAAGTCGCCGGTATCGACGTGCGGCGTGTAGGTGGGGCGATGCTTCCCCATGAGGATCATCGCGACCTCGCTTGCCAACCGGCCCACCCGCTTGTCGGTCGCGTCGACCAGCCACCAGCGCTGCTCAACCTCGCCCTGCTTCGCCATGAACGTCTTCATTGATCCCGATGTCCTTTGTGTCCGCGGTTCGTCGTGGCCCGCAGCCTCGTTGACCGGCAGGCGCGAACCCTCTCGACGGAAGCCCCGGAGAATACCAATGCCCGCCGCCCCGGGCAAGCGACCTCCGCAGGCCGCGGGAAGAGGCCGATTCACCCCGTTCCCCCGCCGCCGGAGCCAGCGCCGAGCACTCCCGCCCACAGGCTATCGGAGAGGAGGAGGCCCGATCTTGTGAGCCGGATCCGGCCCCCGTCGTCGACGGCCCACCCGTTGGCCACCCATTCCCGCACTAAATCCCCCGCCAGAGCGTCAAACTCCAGCCCGCTGACATTCCGGAAGGCCTCTCGGACGACCCCCTCCCGCCGCCTCAATCCGACGACAATCCGCTCGCGGGCGGCCCCCTCCGCCGTCATCCGGTCGTGGTCAGCGGCGGGATCGAGCCCCGCATCGATGCGTCGCATCCAGGTGAAGGGGCTGCGGTGGTTGGTGATCCTCGTCCGGCCGTCGAACCGGGCCGCCCCGGGGCCGAAAGCATCCCAAGGGCGGCAATCCCAATAGCCCTCGTTGTGCCGGCAACGGTGCCCCGGACGGGCAAAGTTCGAGACTTCATAGTGCTCGAAGCCCCCCCCTTCCAGCCGGTCGATCGCCCCCTCGAACATC
>JBIIQL010000532.1:0-3043 GCA_044342095.1 Pirellulales bacterium | reverse complement strand
AAAACCCTCGGGTGAAACCCGGCAGCAAGGCCCAAGTCCAATCGAGGATGCTCCGCGGACGTCGCCCGACTCCGGGGCCCAACCGTCCTACCGACCCCAATGGGTGTTACCACCGTCGATGCCTGGCGGCCCATTCGGTGCGCCGCCGTGGATGCCCGGCTGGTCGGCTGATGAGCAATCAGCGATCAGCCTCGGCGGCGAGAACCCTGAAGTGCGAAAGGAAATAGAGGAATTTCTGCGATGGATGCGCGAGAACAGTCCCTCAATGGGCGGCTATCCCCTGTGAGCGTACCGCTATTGGGGTGCCTACTTCGATCAGAAACTACGCCAGAGCCATGTGGACGACGGACAGGGGCCCTGTGTGTCTTGGGTCATCGGGATCAAGGAAGCTGGGATCGAAGGTATCGATGAGGGCCTTCGGTGGATACGAATCGAGCGTGTGCAGTGGCCGATGAAGTCCTCAAGCCCCGTTTGGACAGATCACACCGGATTTCGCGTGATAATAACGATACCTGGGGCGGAGGGCGAGGGCGAGCCATTCTTTGTCGACAACGGCTGGTTGGGGCGAGGCGACAACGTGTTTTTCGGTGACAATGTTCCTGAGCACTACGAAAGCCCTTTCGTTCCCAACGACTAAGAGTTTTTCCGAGTTTGTTTCTCTGCTGCGGTTGTTGCTCGCTGGCCGAGAGCGACAGGAATACGAGGTGAAGGAATGCCGGGAGCGAAAGGTGACTCAGACACGACGCCGTCTCGATACACGTACGGCGCTGTTCCGATCTATATCCTCGGAATCTGGTCCGCTGTACTTGTTCTCGCGCCGCCGGCACTCCAGCGAGTGCCGATATGGCTTGCGTGCATCGCTGCGGCTGTTTCGCTCTTCATCGCCGCGTGGGCCACGATCCAGGCCCGTTCGGTCGGTCTACGGCTCGCCGTACTCTTGTTGGTGATCTTCGTCGTGCTTCTCAATGCGGCCATTTTCGTGGCTGCGCAGGTCGTCACAAGGCCTTGAAAGCATTGCCTTGCACAGCGGCTTGGAGCTCTGGGCCGGCGCCCTTCCCCCAGGGTTTTCTTTGTGCAGCCCTGGTGATCGGGCTGGCCCCTCACCCCAGGATCGCGTCGATCGGCGTGCCGTGGTCGATGGCGAGGCGTTTGCGGCCGGGGATCTCGAGCTTGTGGGAATCGAGTCCGAGCTGTTTGAGAATGGTGGCGTGGATGTCGGTGACGTAGTGCCGGTCTTCGACGGCGTGGAAGCCGAGCTCGTCGGTGGCGCCGTGGACGGTGCCCCCCTTGATGCCGCCGCCGGCCATCCACACCGAGAACGCGAAGGGATGATGGTCGCGGCCGTCGGAGCCTTGCGTGCCGGGAGTCCTGCCGAACTCGGTGGCAAACAACACGATCGTCTCGTCGAGGAGCCCGCGGCGGGCAAGATCCTCGAGGAGCCCGCCGATCGGTTGATCGACGGCGAGGGCGAGATTCGAGTGGTTGGCCTTGAGGCCGCCGTGGGCGTCCCAGGCGCCGGCGCCACCGCCGCCATGCTGGATCTGGATGAAGCGGACACCGCGCTCCACGAACCGGCGTGCCGCGAGCAGTTGCATGCCGAAGTCGCGGCAGTGGGGGAGATCGAGGCCGTAAAGTCGCTTCGTCTCCTCCGTCTCGTCGGCGAAGTCGACGACCCGCGGCACGCTCTGCTGCATCGAGTGGGCCAGTTCGTAGGAGGCGATCCGCGCTGCCGTGGCCGGGTCGTCGGGGTATTCGACCGCCGTCGCCCTGCTCATCCGGCCGACGAGATCGAAGCCGATCGACTGGGCCTGGGGTGAAAACGGTCGCTCGGGCCGGCCGAAGTCGAGGGGATTGGCCGGATCGATCCGCAGCGGCACCGCATCGTGGGCGGGGCCGAGATAGAGGCCGTCCTTACGATTCCAGTATTCACGGAAGCCGATGGAGATGAACTGCGGCAGCTCCTCGTTGACCGACCCGAGGCCGTAATGGACCCAGCCGCCGAGCGTCGGCTGGGCGGGGTCGAGCATGTGACGGCCGGTGTGAAACTGCGTCTGGGCGCCGTGGTTGGAGTCGGTGGTCCACATCGACCGGACGACGGCGATCCGGTCGGCGTTCCGGGCGGTGTGGGGGAAGAGGTCGCTGATCTCCATCCCGCTTTGGCCATGGCGACGGAAGCCGGTCTGGAGGGGAAAGAGCGTGTTCCGCTGAAGGCCGTTGGCATCGGGCACCGGGGCCCGCTCGAGGGCGAGCTTCGCCGGATTCTGGACGTCGGCGTAGGGGGTCTCGGCGATCGTCTTGCCGGCGTGCTTCGTGATCTCGGGCTTGTAGTCGAAGCTCTCGAGATGGCTCACGCCGCCGTTCATGAACAGCCAGATGACGCTCTTCGCCTTTGGAGCGAAGTGGGGCCTGCCGTCGGGGGGCGTCCAGGCCGCCGGCGAGCCGACGCCGTCGCGGGCGAACATCGCGCCAAGCGCCAGGCCGGTGAAGCCGAGGCCGAGGTCGGCGAGGAAGGCGCGCCGTGGTGGGATGACGACCGTGTTCGGGGAACGCATGGCGGCTACCTCAGCGTGACGAAGTCGGTGTGGTTGAGGAGCGCCCAGACGAGATGGATCCGGGCCGGCTCCACGGTGCCATCGGCGGGAACCGGCTCGAGGCTTCGCCACTGCGCGAGCGCCGCGACGCAGGCTTCTGATTCGGCGGCACTCGCCGGTCGGGCGAGGACCGTGCGGAAGGCCCGATCGATGAACGAGGCCTCGTCGACCGGCGAGCCTGTGGGGACGATCCGGGCCGCGATCCGGGCGGCGGCATCGTGGACGAATCCGGCATTCGCCAGGGCCAGCGCCTGCTGCGGCACGATGCTCCGCTCGCGCTCGTAGCATTCCTTCACGCCGGCGCCGTCGAAGGTGGTGAGGAACGCATTGCGGTCGGGATCGGTGTGTTGAAAATAGAGGCTCCGCCTTGTCGACGCCGGCTGCTCGGCCGCCGGCACCGGCGCTCCGCCGAGCCGGGCATCGAGCGTGCCGGCGAGCGCGAGGATGCCGTC
>JBIIQL010000067.1:0-10704 GCA_044342095.1 Pirellulales bacterium | reverse complement strand
GCCTCCCGCACGGGTCGAACCGGACGGGACGCCGCTCTTCGTCGTCACGGTGAAGG
Source organism: Pirellulales bacterium (assembly GCA_044342095.1). GTDB lineage: Bacteria > Planctomycetota > Planctomycetia > Pirellulales > UBA1268 > QWOP01. The sequence goes on along the minus strand of JBIIQL010000067.1, from coordinate 10,648 downwards.
GGCAGGATGGCTTCATTGATTCCGACGGGAAGATCGTCATCGAGCCTGCGTACGAGAAGGCTTTTCCCTTCACGGATGGGCTGGCCGCAGTTCGGGTGCGAGGCGAGTGGGGGTTCATCGACCCACAAGGACGGATGGTCATCGAGCCGAGCTTTGTCAGCGTGGGCGTGTTTTCCGAGGGCTTGGCAACCTTTCAAGGCAAGCGACTCCCCCCTAAGCAGGGCTACATCGACAAGCTCGGCAACGTGGTCATCGAGCCGCGTTTCGATGAGGCGGGAGACTTTCGAAATGGCGTGGCACGGGTTGGTTCAGCAACGCTCATGGGCACACTTCTCAGCAGGATCGCCGACGTGGGTGTGGAGTGCGATTCCAAGTTCATCGACAGGACCGGCAAGGTCGTGCCGGAGCCTCCTCCGAAGCATGACGCCGCCGGTGAAGCGGGAACATTGATCCCCTTCAGGAAGGACAATCTGGCGGGCTATCGCAGCGCCGAGGGAGAGGTCATGATCCAGCCTCGATACCAATCCGCCTCCGCGTTCTCCGAAGGGCTGGCCTGTGTTTGCCAGGGGGGCTTGTTCGGCTACATCGACACACGCGGGGCATGGGTGATCCCGCCGCGATTTCCGCACGCGAACGACTTTTCCGAGGGGCTCGCCGGAGTGGCCCTCGGAGAAAAAAGCTGGGGCTTCATCGATCGCACCGGCAAGGAGGTGATTCCAGGCAGGTTTGCTTGGGTGTATGGCACGTTTCGCCACGGAGTCGCTGAAGTCGCCTTGGACGGAAAACGAGGCTACATCGACAAGGACGGTGGGTGGGTCTGGGAGCCGAGCGAATAGGGGGGAGATGGGATCGCTGAGCGGGCGTCGTAGCTGCCCCGGCTGCTTGCCGCTGACGGCGGATGCGTGACCGATGCGGGGGTGGAGCGGCGCCCCTGACGTGATCCTCGTCAATCTGGACGCCGACACGCGGTGCACGCATCGCTCCTCTGACCTGTCCAAATCGTTTTTCACCTCCGTGGACCGGCCGGGCAGGACGGGGCATACTCGGTCGCTTTCTGGCCGTTCCAGCCAGGGGCGATGCTCGGCCTTTCGGGCGGAGCCGTCGCCGTTCCCATTCCTCGATTCCCAAGGCCGCTTCCGTGGATATCGGCCATCTGTGCGGCATCGCGGCTTTCGTCTTGTGGGGGCTGCTGCCGATCTACTGGAAGCAACTCGATGCTGTCCCGAGCCTCCAACTCGTCGCCCATCGCGTCGTCTGGTCGTGCCTGACGTTCGTGCCGCTGCTGTGGTGGTGGGGGGGATGGCGGCAGATCGCCGGGGTGCTCGAGCGCCCGGGCGTGCTGACACGACATCTCGCTGCAGCGATCCTCGTGAGCGCCAACTGGCTCGGCTTCGTTTGGGGCGTGACCCACGGCCGGATGATCGAGTGCAGTCTCGGTTATTATCTCACCCCCTTGGCAAGCGTCGTGCTCGGGGTGACGTTCCTGGGGGAGCGACTCCGCCCCGCCCAGTGGGTGGCTGTCGGCATCGCGGCGGTGGGGGTCGGAGGAATCGCGGCCGGATACCACGAGTTTCCCTGGATCGCGATCTTTCTTGCTGCCACGTTCAGCGCCTACGGGCTCGTGAAGAAGAAGGGGGCGCTCGCCCCCCTGCCTTCGCTGGCCCTCGAGACCGTGCTCTTGCTTCTGCCGGCGATCGGCTATCTCGCCGCCGAGCACGCCGCAGGGCGCGGCGGATTGGGCGTCCATGGTGCCAAGACCGACCTGCTTCTCGCGATGGCCGGGCCGGCGACGGTCGCCCCGTTGCTGTGCTTCACCGTGGCCGTGCGGCGAATCCCTCTCTCGACGATCGGCCTCCTCCAATACATCGGCCCGACGCTCCAATTTCTCGTCGGCGCCTCGATCTACGGCGAGCCGTTCGACCGGACGCGTCTTGTCGGGTTCATGATCGTCTGGGGGGCCCTCGTCCTCTTCGGCATCGATAGCCTGCGGCATGCGGCGGCACGGCGTCGAAGTGGGGGAAGCCGGGATCCCGAACTCTCGACGAAAAGCGAACCGACGTCCGACTAGCCCTCGCACACGGGCATGCAGCCTGTCCGGCGGTCGACCGCTCGTTCGCCCTGCTCCGTACGCAATCGATCACGCGACCAAGCTTGCAGCCGGCTCCTGGGCGGACCTATCCTTCCCTGTCGTGAATCGTCAACCGCCCGAGCCCCCCGAGCCCGATCGCTTCCAGGAGACCTCCCGCATGGCCCCGTCAAGCCTCTCACGCCGCCGGTTTCTCTCGCACGCCGCCGCCACGGCCGCCGTGTCGCTGCCGGTGATCAGGCAAGCCGCCGGGCAAGAGTCGCCAAGCGACCGGCCAGTGTTCGCGACGATCGGCCTGCGGAATCAGGGGTGGTCGATCACCGAGAAGTCGTTCAAGTTCGCCGACTTCGCCGCGCTGGCTGACGTCGATGCCGGGGTTCTTGCCACGAACATCGCAGGCGTCGCGAAGGCCCAGGGGCGCGCCCCCGACGGTTATGCCGACTATCGGAAGATCCTCGACCGGAAGGATGTCGACGCCGTCATGATCGCGACTCCCGATCACTGGCACACGAAGATCGCCGTCGAGGCGATGCGGGCCGGCAAGGACGTCTACTGCGAGAAGCCGCTCACGCTGACGATCGACGAGGGGAAGCTCATCGAGCGGGTCGTGAAGGAGACTGGAAAGGTCTTCCAGGTGGGTACGATGCAACGCACCGAGTCGGAAGGCCGGTTCCTCCTTGCCGTGGCGTTGGTCCGCCACGGCCGGATCGGCAAGGTGACGAAGGTGACCTGCGGCATCAACGGCATGGAGCCCTCGCCCGTGATTCCGCAGGCCCCCGTGCCGGCCGGCCTCGATTGGGATACATGGCTCGGCCCGGCGCCCGCCGTCGCCTATCGGTCCCTGCCGGAGATGCGCCAGGGCTACGGCGGCGGAGTCCCGCTGTACAGCAATTGCCACTATTCGTTCCGCAATTGGCACGAGTACTCCGGGGGCAAGCTGACCGACTGGGGCGCCCATCACGTCGACATCGCCTGCTGGGCTCTCGGCGCGACGGAGACGGGACCGAGCCGGGTGACGCCGGTGGAATACAAGCTGCCGGTACCCTACCGCGATGGCCATCCGACCGTGGCCGACCAGTACAACGCCGCGACCGAGTTCACGATCCGCGTCGCAATGCCGGACGACGTGGAGATGATCATCACCAGCGCCGGCGACAACGGGATTCTCTTCGAGGGGACGCAGGGACGGTTCTTCGTCAACCGGGGCAAGATCACCGGCACGCCGGTCGACGAACTGAAGGACCGACCACTGCCGGAGAACGCCATCGAGGAAGTGTACGGCGGGCCGGTCGCGGAGAATCACACGGCCAACTTCATCGCGGCGATGCGGTCGAGGAAGCAGCCGATCTCCGACGTCTGGTCGCACAACCGGATGCTCGAGATCTGCCATCTCTCCAACATCGCCATGCGCCTCGGACGGGAGATCTCGTGGGATGCGGCGGCACGGCGTGTCGTCGGCGATCCGCAGGCCGATTCCTTCCTCGGGCGGGCAAGCCGCAAGGGCTTTGAAATCGAAGGGGCGTGAGCCCCGGGACGCTGAAGATCTCTCCGGCGCGCCGACAGACAGGCTCTCCCTGGGCGTGGCTTGGCAAGCAAGCGTTCGGCTCAGGGCAAGAACACCATCAGCCGTCGATCCAGCAGCCGTGGAATCCGGTCGGCACGCGTCGCGGCAGATGAATCCGGGCCACGGGCTCGGCGTCGAACTCCCGGGCGTCGATAACCCAAAGCTCTGCCGAGGTGTGGGCGGGAGGCTGCACGAGAGCGAGCAGATGTCCTTGATCCTCATCGGTCGCCGAGGGAGCCGGAACGAACACCCCCTCTCCTCCGGTCCAACCCTCCGGCAAATCGAGCCGGCGAGTCGAGCCGAGATGGAGGTCGTGTTTCCGCCAGCCACGAAAATCGGTTCGCAGCGTATAGGCGAACCGCGTTGGTTGTCCGACACGATCGTCGCGCATCCGCGGCATCTCGCTGCCGGGATCGTCGAGAGGCCCTTCCGTCACCCGCGAGGACTCGAGATCGACGTCGTAGCGCCACAGCCGAGGCTGGTCTGCCGGAGCCGGCTCCGCGGCCGAGCCTGCCAGGACCTCCGCCGGAAACCGTGGCATCCGGGAGGCGACAAGCGTCACGACATTCCCTGCCTGCCAGGCGTTGAGAGTGTGGAACACCGACCCCGGACTGACCGGGAACCAGCGCGGCTCGCCCCCCCGACGCGGCACGAGCCCGAGACGGCCGCCGAGTTCGGGACGCCAGCCGAACACCCCGCGGCCTCGAAGAAGATTTCCCCACGAGAAGGTCTGCGGCATGTCGAGAAAAACAGCGTAGTCGGGAGTGATCGCGAAATCGTGGAGCATCACTGAGCGGGGCAGATCGATGTCGCGAACGGTCTGGAGCGCTCCGGTGCGGTCGAGGATTCCGAGCCGAAGGAAGGGACGGACGGGGGAATATCCGAAGAACACGACCTCGCCGGTGAGCGGATCGATCTTCGGGTGGGCGGTGAAAGCGCCCCGCCAACCGGGCGGAAGCGGATTGCCGTCGAGCGTGGCGAGGGAGCGAGGATCGAGCCGGTGTGGCCGGCCTCCTTCCCACAACGCCCACAGTTGCCCACGGTTCCAGAGAAAAGCCGTATTGGCGGAGTTCTTGTAGCCGTCACCGCCGCACACGACGCGCGACAGGCTCGGCCATTCCAACAGCCCGGGGAACAGCGACCGTCCGGCACGGTCCTCCTCCGCGAAGCCCGCGGTCCGGACGTACCGGCAGCGGTAGCGTGCCGGCGAACGCTCGTCGCTCGGATCGAGGACGACAGCATGCACCATGCCGTCACCGTCGAACCAGTGATAGCGCCCCCGGGGCGGGAATCTCGGATTGGGACCGTTGCGGAGGTACGATCCGCGAAGATGCCCAGGCAGCGAGCCTTCGACCCGGAGAGCCTCAGCGTCGATTTCGCCGTCGACCGGGGCGTAATGCCCCTCGAGAAACGGACTGCGCCCGCCTGAAGCGGACCACACCGATCGACGCACACCCACGTTCATGACAAACCTTCGGCGATGCCGACGGAATCTCCCGCCGTCTTCCTGACCGATCCGTCCGCGGGAAAGGCGGAGGCCACTGTCACGCGGGCCACCCAAGTCTACCTCCCCCTAGCCCGTAGGACTGCTCCCCAAGGCAAACCGGAAAAGGGGGGGGCGAATCCACGGCCTCGACGAACTCCGTGGCAGAGATGACAATTTTCAACGAAGCATTCCTAGCCCCACAGAGGAGCATCGCTGATGAACAAGGTGACCCCCTTCCTGATGTTCAACGATCAGCTCGAAGCGGCCATGGAGTTCTATACGGCGACGTTCCCAGACTCGCAGATAAGGAGCGTCGCCCGGACGGGAGAAGACGGGCCGATCGCTTCGGCCGAGTTCGTCGTCGGCGGTCAGGCCTTCATGGGCTTCAACGGCGGTCCGTACTTCACCTTTTCCGAAGGCATCTCGTTCTCCGTGGACTGCGAGGACCAGGCGGAAGTCGACGAGTATTGGGACACGTTCGTGCGAGCTGGCGCAACGCCCACCCAGTGCGGCTGGATCAAGGATCCGTTCGGCATCTCGTGGCAGATCATCCCGCGGCGATTCGTCGAACTGATCCGTGACACGAATCCTTTGAAGGTGAAGGCGGTCATGGATGCCATGATGACGATGGTGAAGCTCGACGTGGCGGGCCTCGAGAAGGCTTCCCGGGAAGCTTCGAATGCCGCCGACCATCAGCCGCCCCCATGAAAATCCGCCCCTACGCGATCGCCGACCGCCAGGCGTGCCTCGACATCCTCGAAGGGAACACCCCCGAGTATTTCCTGCGGGAGGATCTGGCGCTGCTGGACGGATTCCTCCTCGACCTTCCAGGGCCGTACGTCGTGGCCGAAGAGGGGGGAGCGATCATCGCCTGTGGTGGCTGGGCGGGGGAAGAAGATGGGGCTGCCGTTCTCACCTGGGGCATGGTGCAGCGCTCGCATCATCGGCAAGGCATCGGACGGTCGCTCCTGCGATACCGAATCGAGGCGATTCGCGTCGACACGACGCTCGTGACCCTGCGCCTCCGCACCATTCAACAGGTGCAGGGGTTCTTCGCCCGGGAAGGCTTCCGGGTCGTCGAGGTCGTGCCAGACGGCTACGGCCCGGGATTCGATCGTGTGACGATGGAACTCCGACTCCGGGGCGATATCGATCAAGCCACCTGAGCCTGACGGACACGCGATTCCCTCTCTCAGCGGATCGACGGGGCCACAGGCCAAGCCGGCATCGAGATGGCGGGAGGTTCGTGAGCCGGCTAGACTTCGGCGGTCCGCCTGCTCGAGGATTCCGATGAGACCGCTCGCCGCCCTGCTCCTGGTCGTCCAAGTGCTCCTTCGTGGGGTTGCGGCGGGGCATTCCACGGCCGCGGATGCCCACGCCCCGGCTATCCAGCCCCATCTCCATTTCGGGGCGAATGCCCACGATCATCGGCCGTACGATCACGGGCATCGGCCGCACGATCACGGGCATCGCCATCTGGACCGATTCGGGCATCACGGGCATGGCCATCGCCATGACGGCGTTCCCACCGAGCCCGGTACGGGGACGAAGCATGCCGGCTCGAGCGGAGAATCATCTCACGGCCACGAATGCGACGCGATCTTTCTCGTGGACGAGGGGGTGAACGCTCTCCTCGGTACGCAGGCCGCCTCGTTTGCGGCCGGCGAACCGGCGGAATGGATCGACACGGTCACCAATCCATCGGGCACCGCGACGCACCATGGCCGTCCCGCCACGCGTTGGGTGCGACCGCCAGGCGACCCTGCCAGCCCGTTTCTCACCCTCTTGCCGCATCGGCTTCGCGTCTGATCGCGGAGACTCGTGCGCTTGCGCGGATCACTTCCGCGCCCGTTTCGAGGCGAGCGCCTCCATTCGCGCTGGCCCTCGGCGTCTTCTCTGGCTTCCCGTCTGTCCCGCTTGCGATCCAAGGTGACATTCATGGTCCTCCTCCGTTTCCTCCGAAGCCTGCTCGTCGTCGCCGCCCTCGGCGGCCTTCTCGCCGTGGCTGTTTGGTTTCGAGGCGGCTGGATCCCTGGGTCGAGCGTCGCTCCGGCCGCTTCCACCGCGGAGAAGCTGCCAGGCGGGCAGCTCGAGACTCTCGAGCTGAGCCCCCAGGCCAGACAGAACCTCGGCCTGGTGGCGCGTCCTGTGAAGCTCTCCAACTCCTGGCGGTCGATCATCGTGCCGGGGGAGATCATGGATCGACCGGGACTCTCCGACAGGGGCGTGACGTCACCAGCCGTCGGCGTGGTCACGCAGATCCACGCCTTCGCCGGCGACACCGTTCGCCCCGGCGACACGCTGTTCACGCTCAGGCTCCTCAGTGAGTACATCCAGAACACGCAGTCGGAGCTGTTCAAAGTCAGCCGTGACATCGAGCTGGAGATGGAGAAGCGGCAGCGGCTCACCCAGATCGGCGAGGGGGCAATCCCTCAGGTGCGGATCATCGAGGTCGATCAGCAGCTGAGGCGCCTCCAGGCAGCGAGCGAGAGCTACCGGCAGGACCTCCTCACCCGGGGCCTGAGCCTCGAGCAGATCGCCCAGGTGGCGGGAGGAAGCTTCGTCGCGTCGGTCGATGTCGTCGCCCCGCCCCCCATCGCCAGCCCCTCGGGCCTCGCCGTCGATCCGTCGCCACCGAACGACATCGTCTACGAGGTCCAAGACCTCAAAGTCGACCTCGGCACGCAGGTACAGGCCGGGCAGCTCCTCGGCGTCCTCTCCAACCACGGCTCGCTGTTCATCGCCGGCCATGCCTTCAAGCGCGAGGCCACGCCTCTCGAACGAGCGGCACAGGGGCAGTGGCCGATCCGGGTGGAGTTTGCCGAAGACGATCCGACGGCGTGGCCATCGCTCGACCAGTCCTTCGAGATCCGCCACCTCTCGAACACCATCGATCCGATGAGCCGTACCTTCGACTTTTTCGTCCCGCTCACGAATCAGTCGAGATCCTACGAGAAGGAAGGGAAGGCGTTCGTGGTATGGCGATTCCGCCCGGGGCAGCGGGTCCGCCTCCACGTGCCGGTCGAGGAACTGAAGGACGTGATCGTGCTTCCGGCCGCAGCCGTGGTGCGCGAGGGCCCTGAGGCCTACGTGTTCCGACAGAATGGCAACCTGTTCGATCGCCGCCCCGTCCGCGTGCTCCACGAGGACCGACTCGACGTCATCATCGCCAACGACGGCAGTGTGGCGCCGGGATGGTATCTCGCTCAAGGGTCGGCGGCCTCGCTCAATCGCGTTCTCAAGGCCCAGGCCGCAAGCGGCACCCCCGTCGGGGTTCATGTCCACGCCGACGGGTCCGTCCACGGCGCGCACTAGCTGTCCGCGGCCGCCGCATCGTGCGGCGCCGCGATCCAGGCTCTCAGACACGGTTCTTTGCCCCATGCTCAACGCCGTCATTCGCCTGGCGCTTCGCTATCGCCTCCTCGTCGTCGTGGCGAGCCTCGTGCTGCTCGTGTACGGGAGTTGGCTAGCCACACTCATGCCGATCGACGTCTTTCCCGATCTCGACCGGCCCCGGGTCGTGATCATCACCGAATGCCCGGGGCTCGCCACGGAGGAGGTGGAAACACTCGTCACGCAGCCGATCGAGATCGGGCTCCTGGGAGCCAATGGCGTCGAGGCAGTGCGGAGCCAGTCGACCGCCGGGCTGAACGTCATCTATGTCGAGTTCAACTGGGATGTCGAGGTGCGGGCGGCCCGCCAGACGGTCCAGGAGCGGCTTTCGACCGTCGCCGGGACCCTTCCGGAGGGAATCCGCCCACAGATGACCCCGACCGCTTCGATCATGGGCCAGATCGTGATCGCCGGGATCTATCGGCAGCCGGGGCCACAAGGGGGCGATCTCGCCGTTATCCCGCGATCGCCATGGCTTGCGGAACTCGTCGTCGACGGGGTGGACGAGCCGACGGTGCGGGTCTGGAAGGTCGTCGATCGCCACCGGCCGGCGACCTGGGAAGCGGTGGCGGTCGAGGCGATCCGTTGGCTCGAATTGCCGGCCGGCAGCGAACCGAGCGACGACGTCCCTCGAAGCGCCACGGTCACGATCGGGGGCCTCGACCACGACGTCGCGTTCCCGAGGAAGCTCCAGCAGTCGATGAGCCTGCGGACGACGGCCGACTGGGTGGTGAGGCCGCGGCTCCTCAAGATCCCCGGAGTCGCCGAGGTGTTCGTCCAAGGCGGGGATCGGAAGCAGTATCAGATCCTCGCTGACCCGGCCGCGATGCTCGAGTATGGGGTGTCACTCGGGATGGTCGAGCAGGCGCTCCGCGACAGCAACATCAACTCCAGCGGTGGTTTCGCGGTCCAGGGGGAGCAGGAGCGGCCGATCCGTGTGCTGGGTCGGCTCGGGCCCGATTCAGGCCGGGTCCTCGAGGACCTCCGCAAAGTGCCGGTGGCGGTTCACGCGAAGCGCACCGTCCTTCTCGGGCAGGTGGCCGAGATCGTGGAGGGGCCGCAATTCAAGCGCGGGGACGGTGCCGTCAACGGCATCCCCGGCGTCGTCTTCACCATCGCCAAGCAACCGCACGTCGACACGCGGGCGCTCACCGCACGGATCGATCAGGCATTCCGCGAAGTCGAGGCGGCGCTGCCGGCCGACATCGTCGTCAATTCGGAGCTCTTCCGCCTCGAGGCCTTCATCGATCGCGGCATTTTCAACGTCGGCGAGGCGCTCGTCATCGGCGCCGTGCTCGTGCTCGTCGTTCTCTTCCTGTTCCTGATGAACCTGCGGACGACCTTCATCACGCTCACGGCGATCCCGCTCTCGCTCGTGATCACGACGCTCGTCTTTCGACTCGCAGGCATGTTCACCGGCTCCGCGCTTTCCATCAACGTGATGACGCTCGGAGGGATCGCCGTGGCGATGGGCGAACTCGTCGACGACGCCATCGTGGACGTCGAGAACATCCATCGGCGGCTGCGGGAAAACAGTGCCCAGCCCACCCCGCTACCGGCCCTCCGGGTGGTCTACGAGGCGAGCCGCGAAATCCGCAGCGCCATCGTCTTCGGCACCGCCGTGGTGATCCTCGTGTTCATGCCGCTGTTCGCCCTTTCCGGGGTCGAAGGTCGGCTCTTCGCGCCGCTCGGTGTGGCGTACATCGTGGCGATTCTCGCCTCGCTCCTGGTCTCCCTGACGGTGACGCCCGTCCTCTCCTCCTACCTGCTGCCGCAGTCGCAGGCGGATTCCCACCACGGCGACGGGCTGCTTCTCCGCGTCCTCAAGCGAATGGCAGGGCCATTGATCCGGTTCAGCATGGCCTTCCCCGGCCTGCTCCTCGTGGCGACCTGGGCCGGCGTGGCTTTCGCAGGCTGGGAGCTTTCCCGGCTCGGCCGTGATTTTCTTCCCCCCTTCGACGAAGGGAGCGTGCAGGTCAACGTCACTCTTCCCCCGGGATCCTCGCTCGACGCCTCGAACCGGGCGTCGCGACTGATCGACGCGAAGCTGCGGGGGCTCCAGAAGACCGACGACCGGGCGAACGGCGAGATTCTCCATTTCGTCCGCCGCACCGGACGG
>JBIIQL010000531.1:0-3061 GCA_044342095.1 Pirellulales bacterium | reverse complement strand
GCTTCGGCCGCTGAAGAAGTCCCAGCGGAAGCAGGGGCGGACGAGGACGTTGGCATTCGGCACCCAGTTGGGGCCGACGGTGAGCGAGAAGTAGTTGCCAGGCAAGGGGACGTGGTTCGGATTGCTCGGCCGGTTGAGCCCGACACGGGTGCCGTCGACGTCGTCAAACCACTCGAAGCGTGCGCCCCACTTCCAGGTGTCGCTGGCCGACCAGTAGAGATACTGATCGATGCCGGTCCAGAGCGCCGTGCTGCCGTCGGGAAGACCCTTGGCCTGCGTGCCCAACCACTGGTGGAAGACATACTCGACGTTGTTTGTGGGGCGAACCTCGAAGATCAGGCTGTAGCGGGTGCGATTGGCCGAGGCGAGGATCGGGGCCGGCTCGAAGACCGGGGAGAAGTCGTCGCATTCGTCGCCGCTGATGATCGCAAACGACGAGGCGAGGGAGTTGTCGTCGTTCTTCAGCCGCGCGCGGCCAAGGAAATTGGCCCGGGCGTAGCCCGAGGAGAGCGCGTTCCAGCCGTTCACGAGCCCGGCGTTGACTTCGAGGTTGTCGGTCGCGCGCCAGTTGGCGAGCCCGCCCCAGTGGGTGAACGGGCCGGCGAATTGGTAGCTGTAGGCTTTCGTGTAAAAGAAGTTACCGACGGCGGGCAGGCCTTCGTAGCCGACGACCGAGTAGAAGTGGCCGAGCTTGACGTTGAGATCCTGGCTGCCCGCTTCGGCGTAGAGCTGCGGCATCGCCAGCCCGTAATACTCGCCGCTGTTCCAGTCATGGGCGCGACTGGGGCTGACCTCCCACCCGGTCGACTGGGCGAGGAGAAAGTCCTCGCCGTAGATCAAATCGGCCCGGTAGCCGAGCCCTGCCTCGCCATCCCCGGGAAGCGTCTGTTCGCCGACGAGGTAGACCTGATTGAGCATCGGCTCGTTGGCCCGGTCGACGGCGTTGTAGGGTCCGTTGAACTTGCTCGCAGGGCTCGCGAAGTTGCCCATGAAGCCACCGTTGAGCCAGCCGTAGACGCCCGCGCGCTCGGGCTTCCCGAAGAGGTACCACTCCTGCCCGTTGGGGATAACGCCATCCATGACGCCGTCATCGACGACTGGATCGAATCGCTCAAACGCCCCGACCTGACCGGGCTGGCCGACGAAGTCGGACTCCTGAGACCGGGCGACCGCGGTCAGCAGGCAACCGGTGAGGATCACGGCCACCATTCGCTGGGCTCCGGGCCCGCAGAGCCTCCGCACCAACTCCATTCGATGCCTCCTCTTCCTCGATCCACCGGGGAACGCGAGAGCACCCTCCGCGATGCTTCCGCAGGACGTGGATCGAATTCTTCATCCATCGGCGAAGGCGGCCCTCCAGCCGTGACGGCTGCCACCAGCGGAGGAACCGTCACAGTTCGCCTCCCCCGGAACCCCGATCCACACAAGCTCGCGTAGCCCCTCATTCCCCCCAGACCATCGAGCCCCATACGTGCGACTTCGGCGGCGGGTTGTGCCCCCGGTCACGGCTTACCCCTTGGGGGGAGTCCTCAAGGGAGACAGACGGAGACGCCGATGGAACGGGCAGTGCGGGTCGTGCGGAATGAGGGGGTTCTGCGGACAGGGGGAGGCTTCGTGAGAGCGATACAGTTTGTGGTGTTCCTGATGGGAGCAGTCTGGCTCGCTGCTTCGGCAGGTCGAGCGTCGGCCCAGACCTACGGTATCGACTTCCGCAATACCCTCATGCCCGCCTCCGGCGGCATGGCAGGAACGAGCGTCGCCGCCCCCCAAGACTTCATCTCCGCGATCAACGGCAATGCGGCGGCCCTCACGCAGTACGAGGGGACGCATTTCACCATCGGCGGGGCTTTCGTCGGCCCGACCGCTCGACTCTCGCAGGCTGCCCCAATCCCGCTCCTCGGCGTCCAGCCGTTCTCCCAAAAGAGCGAAACCCCGGGGGCGATCGTGCCGGCGATCGGTGTCTCCCAGGAGCTCGACGGCTTCGCCCTCCCTACGACGGTCGGGATCGCCGTCCTCGGCGCCGCCGGTGGCGGCTCAAGCTACATCCAAAGTCCGGCGAGCAACGGCACCTCCTCCTACCTGCTGTTCCTCGAGTTCGCCCCGTCAGTGGCCGTGGCGCTTACGGAGCGGCTCTCGGTGGGGGCGACGATGTTCATCGGCGACGGCTACGCCTCCGGGCCCTTCGTCGGCGTCAGCAACATGACCAATGCCTACGCCCTGCGGGGAGGCGTCGGGATCAATTACCTCGTCGGCGATTCCACGCGACTCGGGGCCTACTACCAGTCGACCCAGGCCTTCCGGTTCCCGAACGAGGCGACCCTCTTCGGCCAGTCCCGCTCCATCGACGTCGACATGGGTCTGCCGCAGACGGTGGGGATGGGGATTTCCAACGAATCGCTCATGGAGGGCAAGTTGCTGCTGGCCGCCGATGCCCTGTTCCTCGACTGGGACTCAGCCGCGCTGTTCAAGAGCATCTACAACCCGCAGTGGGTGATGCAGCTCGGAGCACAGTATCGCGCCACCGATAAGCTCAAACTCCGGGCCGGCTATGCCTTGGCCGAGAATCCGATCGATCACAGCTTTGGAACATCGATCGGCCCCGTCCAAGTTCCCGGTGGAATTCCGGCTGTGAAGTACGTGCAGAGCCAGTTCGCGATCGTCAACGAGCACCGGATCTCCGGTGGCTTCGGCTATAGCGACGTCATCCCCGGGCTCGACTTCGACGCCTTCGCCGGCGGCATGTTCCCGGCCACGGAGTTCCTCGGGGATTCCACCCGGGTCGACATCTGCAGCTACTGGGCTGGCGTCGGCTTCACCTGGCACTTCGACCGCCCGCAGCCCCGCACGGCCGCCTCCGGATCATGAGCCGTCGGACATTCGCCACCGAGTCCGGCAGGGCCGGACACGGCCTCGAGGCCAGACCCCGCGAGATCGCCATGCTTGGCTTGGCCGTTCTGGCAACCGCCGTCCTTGCTGGCCTGGCCGCTGCGGCGCCGATGGAGGTGCTCCGGCTCGCTCCGGGCGCGAACTCCACCGAAGTCGATCGCGACGAAATCGAAAC
>JBIIQL010000530.1:0-3063 GCA_044342095.1 Pirellulales bacterium | reverse complement strand
AACGTCGAGGCCTCCGTCACCTCGGTGACGATCCGCTGCTGGAAGACCTTCGCCGCATTGAGCCTGTCGATCACCTTCTCGGCGATCTGCTTTTGTTCGTCATCGTGATAGAAGACCCCGGAACGGTACTGCGTTCCCATGTCGGCCCCCTGACGGTTGAGGGTCGTCGGGTCGTGCGTGGCAAAGAACACTTCGAGGAGCTTTTCATAGGGGACGAGGTCGGGGTCGTATTCGATCTCGACCGCCTCGGCATGCCCCGTCAGCCCGGTGCACACCTGCTTGTAGGTCGGATTCTTGACCTGGCCGCCGATGTAGCCGCTGGTCACCTCCTTGACCCCCTTGATCTCTTTGTAGACCGCCTCGGTGCACCAGAAGCAGCCCCCGGCAAAGGTGGCTTTGGCCAGCGGCTTGTCGTCAGCCGTGTCTTCGGCCGCAGGGGCAGGCGTGATCGGGGTCATGGACACTCCGAGAAGGATCAGTGCCGACAGCCAGGGAAGGGACTGGCGCCGGGTGAAGACGGTGGATGGGCAAGGATCTGAGGCAAAAGGAAACATCATGGACTCCTACCGGACGGGATCGGCCGGGTGCGGCCGACTGCGGGGCTTCCCGGCTCCCTGCATTGTAGGGAGTGGGCCGGGATCGACGACAATCCAGACCGATTTGCCCGCCCGATCCCCGGCATGGCGGGGCTCTTCCCGACTCCCCTGGGAGCGGAGGGGAGGATCGGGCATGATGCTTGGCACCGCGGCCGACGCCCTGCGAGCCCCGGCCCGCCGGCCATCGCTCCGCCCACTCTCTCTTCCCTCTTCCCCGCCCCCAGGATTCTCCCCGCACCCATGGAAGCAGGCATCGTCGGTCTCCCCAACGTCGGCAAGAGCACCCTCTTCAACGCCCTGACGATGTCGAAGGCGGCGCAGAGCGCCAACTATCCCTTCTGCACGATCGAGCCGAACGAAGGCATGGTGAGCGTGCCCGACGAGCGGTTGACCAGGATCACGCAGTTCATCCCGCCGCAGAAGGTGATCCCGGCCGCCCTCAAACTCGTCGACATCGCGGGGATCGTGAAGGGGGCAAGCGAGGGCCAGGGGCTGGGTAACAAGTTTCTCTCCCACATCCGCGAGGTCGACGCCATCCTCCAGGTCGTCCGCTGCTTCGAGGATCCCGACGTGATCCACGTCGCCGGGAAGGTCGATCCGGTTTCCGACATGGAGACGATCGAACTCGAGCTCGAACTCGCCGACATCCAGCATCTGGAAAACCTCCTCCCCAAGGCGGAGCGGGCGGCGAAGGGGGCCGACAAGGATGCCAAGCTCAAGGTCGACGTGATGAAGAAGTGCCTGGCCCACCTCAGCCAGGAGAAGCCGGTCCGCACGCTCAGCCTCGACCCGGGGGAGAAGGCGGCCGTCCGCGAGATCGGGCTGCTCTCAGCCAAGCCGATCCTCTATGTCGCCAACGTCGACGAAACCGATCTCGCCGGCACCGGCGACCTCGTCACGAAGGTCAAGGCGGCCGCGGCGCGGGCCGGCGCGGAGGTCGTGCCAGTGTGTGCCAAGATCGAGGCCGAAATCGCCGAGCTCGACGAGGCCGATCGGGGCGAGATGCTCGCCGGCGCCGGACTCGAAGAGCCGTCGCTTGCGGCGCTCGCCCGTGCCGCCTATCGGACGCTCGGTCTCCAGAGCTACTTCACCGCCGGCGAGAAGGAAGTGCGTGCCTGGACGGTGCCGATCGGGGCCACGGCGCCGCAGGCGGCCGGCGTGATTCACACCGACTTCGAGAAAGGCTTCATTCGCGCCGAGATCTATTCCCTTCCCGACCTCGAGCACTACAAGACGGAGAAGGAGATCCGCGCCGCCGGCAAGCTCCGCGTCGAGGGGAAGGAATACGTCATGCAGGACGGCGACATCTGCCACTTCCTCTTCAATCGCTGAGTGGCTGGGCGGAGCCGACGCTTTCCGGCTCGCACTCCACCGCCAGTTCGAAGCAGGTGGCCGTGTCGGTCGGCCGATTGCGGAGAAACTGCGCCACGCTGTAGTCGGCCCGCTTCCAGGGTCCGACCGCGAGGAGCCGCACGCGGAGCCAGAGCGAGGTGCTCCCGCAGGCCTCGTCGGGAAGCAGTTCGTCGAACTGCACGATCGCCCCGTAGATCCGCGGCTCGAGGGTGTTGATCAACGGCCGCCACTGGAGGCCATCGGTGGAGAACTCGAGCGCACAGGCCCCGTTCCCGATGATGCCATCCTCGAGCGACTGCTCCCGACAGGAGAGACCGGCCTTGAGGTAGATCCGCCGGCTCGGGCGTGGGAACTCGTAGCGGAAGACGAGCCGCCCCTCGACATCGAATGTTTCCGGCCCCCAATATCTGAATCGCTGCCCGTAATCCTCGTGCCACTTGACGATGCCGCTCGACTCGACGAGGTATCGATCGGCCTCCGGGTCGTCGACGTCGCGCACGGCGTGGCGGAAGTCGGCCCGCGCGATCGGCGACGATGAAAACGCCGGCGGGACGACGTTCGGCAGGCGATCACGCGACTCGGTGACGTGGCCGGACTTGGCAGCGGGCACCGTCGGCCCGCTCGCCCGATGGATCAAGGCCAACGGGGCAAGCGCGGCAGAAATCCCCATGGCGCCGATCGCCGGCAGGAGCCAGCGGCCGCGATCCGGCCGGGGGTCAGCGATCTTCAGTTGCCCACCCGGATCCCAATCGGGATGGCCTTCGGGGTAGCGTTCGAGAAGGTCCGACAGCTCCCGGGCGAGGGCCCCGGCATCGGAGGGCCGATCGGCCGCCGCGGGGCAAAGCGCCTGGTCGACGATCCCACCGAGGGCCCGGCCCACCCGAGATGCCGCCCGCTTGGCAAGTGCAGGACGGTGCGAGCGGATCCGCTCCATCGTTGCCACGATCGACCCCTCCTCGAGCCGGAACGGGCTCGCTCCGGTGAGCAGCTCATGGAAAACGACGCCGAGCGACCAGACGTCGGTGCGGGGGCTCTCCTCCGGCGGACGGGCATCAAGGAGCTCCGGAGCGATCGACTCGATCGTTCCCACCAGTTGCCCGGCGCGCGTCACACG
>JBIIQL010000529.1:0-3066 GCA_044342095.1 Pirellulales bacterium | reverse complement strand
CAACGGTGGGCCTCGCCGCGTGACCGTGTCCTCGTTCCGTTCGTCAGTGGGAGTTTTCGGTCGCGGGCTTTCGATTCGATTCGATGCGCCGATGGCTCGTGCCGTCTGATGGTGGTTGCCTTCGTGGACTCGATACTTGGTCTCTGCCCTTGGTTTTTTGGGTGATGCAGGAGAAATCGACGTGAGCGGGTTCGTCTCGGCTTTCAAGGAAATGCAGGTTCGTCGTCTTCTCGGCGCCGGGCTCGTCCGGGCGCTGGCAGGCTTGCTGCTGTGGGGCGTGGCGACCGTCGCCCTTCCCGTGGCCCCGAGGCCGGCGGTGACGGCGGCAGCGGCCGACGAGGGAGCCCACGGCCACGACGACCACGCGAAGGGCGATCATGGCCATGGCGATCACGTCGAGATCGGCCACAATCCGCCCGAGGGCATGCCCAAGAAGGTCTTCGAGAGCCCGGCGGAGTTCCGCAGCGACCTGGCGATTTGGTCGCTCGCCGTCTTTCTGCTCCTCCTCGGACTCCTCGGCAAGTTTGCCTGGAAGCCGATCATGGAGGGGCTCGACAAGCGCGAGCAGGGAATCGAGCATCAGATCGCCGAAACGAAGGCGGCCAACGAAGAAGCGAAGCGGATGCTCGTCTCCTACGAGCGTCGCCTCGCCGAAGCTTCCGACGAGGTCCGCGGGATGCTTGAGGAAGCCCGCCGAGACTCCGAGGCGACGAAGCAGGCGATCGTCGCCGAGGCCCGCAAAGCCGCCGAGGATGAGCAGGCCCGCGCCAAGCACGAAATCGGCCTGGCCCGCGACGAGGCTCTCTCCTCGATCGCCCTGAAGGCGGGCGACCTCGCTGTCGAGGTGGCCGGCAAGTTCCTCCGCGAGAAAATTGGCAAGGAGGATCACTCCCGGTTGGTCCGCGATTCGGTCGCCAGCCTCGGCACCAAGCCGAGCGTCAACTGATCGGCCCGCTCCCGCCCCCGTCCCGTCACGCTCCTTCCGACTCGTAGGACTCCCGATGCCTTCCTCCGGCGACCAAAACACCGCGGACAAGCCCGTCACCGACATCGGTGTCCAGCGGCTCGCACGTGTCTACGCCCAGGCGATCCTCGACGCCGCCGGCAACGCCGGCTGTCGGGATGAGGTCCTCGACGAACTCCGCGCCCTGGCGACAGAGGTCCTGCCGAAGGTGCCGGCGGCCGCCATGGTGTTCGCCTCGCCCCGTGTCAGCGTCGAGGAGAAGGGGGCGATGATCGACAAGATCTGCGCCGGCCGTGTCCGCCCCACGACGCTCCACGCGCTCCACGTTCTCGCCCGCCACGACCGCCTCGGCCTCCTCGCCGACGTCGTCGCCGCCGCCGGCCACCTGGCTGACGAGCGCGACGGCCTGCGGCGGGCCGAGTTCACCACCGCGGTGCCGCTCGATGCGGCCGAACGCGAGCAGGTCGTTGCCGACACCGCCAAGGCCCTCGGCCTGCGGCTCGCCCCCACGTTCACCGTCAACCCTGACGTGCTCGGCGGACTGGTCGTCCGCGTCGAGGACACCGTCTATGACCATTCCGTCGCCACGGGCCTGCAGCGGCTTGGGCACAGCCTGAAGCAGAGGAGCATCCATGAAATTCAATACAGACGAGATCGCCTCGGTACTCCGTGAGGAGATCGACCGCTTTGAACGGAAGATCGACGTCCGTGACGTCGGCCGCGTGCTCGAGGTCGGCGACGGCATTGCGCGTGTCTGGGGCCTTCAGGGCGTCATGGCCGGCGAAATGGTCGAGTTCCCTGGCGGGATCACCGGCCTGGCGTTCAATCTCGAAGAGAACTCCGTCGGCGTCATCATCCTCGGCGACTACCTCAAAGTCACCGAAGGGGACGAAGTCCGCAGCACCGGCAAGCTCCTCAGCGTGCCGGTCGGCGAGGCGGTCATCGGCCGCGTCCTCGACCCGCTCGGAAATCCGCTCGACGGCAAGGGGCCGGTCGTCACCGACGAGCGTCGCCCTGTCGAGACGCTCGCCCCGGGAGTCGCCGAGCGTTCCCCCGTCCGCGAGCCGCTCCAAACTGGCATCAAGGCGATCGACGCGATGACGCCGATCGGCCGCGGCCAGCGCGAGTTGATCATCGGCGACCGCAAGACCGGCAAGACGGCGATCGGCATCGACGCGATCATCAATCAGAAGAACAGCGGCGTGAAGTGCTTCTACGTCGCCGTCGGCCAAAAGGATTCGTCGGTCGCCGTGGCGATCGACACGCTGCGGAAGTACGGCGCCATGGACTACACGACCGTGATCGTGTCCGGCGCCTCGACGGCCGCCCCGCTCCAGTACATCGCCCCCTACTCGGGCACGGCGATGGCGGAGTATTTCATGTACAAGGGGGAGCACGCCCTGATCGTCTATGACGATCTTTCCAAGCAGGCCACGGCCTACCGCCAGCTCTCGCTCCTTATGCGTCGCCCGCCGGGACGTGAGGCCTACCCGGGCGACGTGTTCTACGCCCACAGCCGCCTCCTCGAGCGGTCGGCGAAGCTCTCCGCCGAGCTCGGCAGCGGCTCGCTCACCTCGCTGCCGATCATCGAGACGCTCGAAGGCGAAGTTTCGGCGTACATCCCCACCAACGTGATCTCGATTACCGACGGCCAGATCTATCTCCAGCCCGATCTCTTCTTCGCCGGCCAGCGTCCGGCCATGAACGTGGGCATCTCGGTGTCGCGCGTCGGTGGTGCCGCCCAGACGAAGGCGATGAAGAAGGTGGCCGGTGGTCTCCGACTCGATCTGGCGAGTTTCCGCGAGCTCGAGGCCTTCGCCCAACTCGGCACCGATCTCGACGCCGCCACCCAGCAGCGTCTCGACCGTGGCTACCGGATGGTGGAGCTCCTCAAGCAGGGGCAGTTCGCCCCGATGGACGTCGTTGACCAGGTGTTCAGCATCTACGCCGGCACCCGTGGCCACCTCGACGCAGTCAAGCGTGAGGACGTGGCGACTTGGGAGAAGGATTTCCTCACCTTCGTTCGCGATCAGGTGCCGGAACTCCGTTCCCGTGTCGTCAACTCCAAGGAGCTCGACGCCGAGGGGGAGCGGATGCTCGAG
>JBIIQL010000527.1:0-3071 GCA_044342095.1 Pirellulales bacterium | reverse complement strand
CGTGCCTGGGCGAGGATCCCGCCGCGGGCGTCGAACGCCTTCTATCCTACCGCAACGCACCTCGCGGCGGCCCATCTCTTGCCCGTCAGTAGGCCGTGGCAGGCCTGCCTTCGAACTCCGCGGCGGCCCATCCCGCGCCCATCAGCAGGCCGTGGCAGGCCTGCCTTCGAACTCCGCAGCGGCCCATCCCGCGCCCATCAGCAGGCCGTGGCAGGCCTGCCTAAGTCAGTGCAGCCGCATGCCGGGGAGGGCGCCGGAATCGGGGGAGAGGAGATAGACGCCCGTGGCGCCCGCACCGCTGGCGGCCACCACCATGCCTTCGCTCAGGCCGAACTTCATCTGCCGCGGGGCGAGGTTGGCGACCACGACGACGAGCCGCCCCACGAGGGCCGCCGGATCATGAAAGCCCTTGATCCCGGCGAACACCGTCCGCCGTTCCTCACCGCCCAGACTGACGGTGAGCTTGAGGAGCTTCTTCGCCTCCGGCACCTCCTCGGCGGCGAGGATCCGCGCCACGCGGAGGTCGATCTTCGTGAAATCGTCGATCGTGCATTGGGAGGCGAGAGGCTCGGCGGCGAGGGGATCGGCAGGATCGGTGGTCACGGAGGCGTTTCCGGAGGAAGAAGGATTCGATGAAGGCGGAGAGGGCGGGGTGGCGGGCTTCGAGGCGGCGACGAGGGCTTCGAGTTGGGGGGCCTCGACCCGGCGTGCAAGGGCCTTGAACGGCGCGACCGGCAGGCCGGTGAGGGGCTGACGGGATTCCTCCCAGGAACGGATCGGGCCACCGACGAGCGCGCCGGTCTCGGCGGCCAAGTCTGGCAGGACCGGCGCGAGGTAGACGACGATCTGACGGAAGAGGTTCAACGCCACGGTGGCGACATCCCGGAGCTGCCCGGCCGATTCGGGGCCCGCCTTGGCGAGCTTCCAGGGCTGCGCGGCGTCGACGTAGGCGTTGGCCCGGTCGGCCGCCGCCATCACCAGCCGCATGGCGCGGGCGAAGTCGCAGTCGTCGTAGGCGGCGGCGATCTCGGCGCCGTCGACCGCTCCCTGGGCGAACAGCCCGCCGTCGTTGGGGTAGGTCTCCGACAGCCCCGTTCCCTCGAGCCACCGCGCCGTCCGGCTGGCGAGGTTCACCACCTTGCCGACGAGGTCGGAGTTCACCTTGGCGGCGAAGTCCTCGAGGTTGAGGTCGATGTCGTCGATGTCGCCGGAGAGCTTCGCGGCGTAGTAGTAGCGGAGGCCGGCCGGGTCGAGGTGGTCGAGATAGGTTCGGGCGAGGAGAAAGGTGCCACGGCTCTTCGACATCTTCTCACCGTTGACGGTGAGGAAACCGTGGATGCGCACCTTCGTCGGCAGGGCGAGTCCGGCCGCTTCGAGCATCGCCGGCCAGAAGAGGGTGTGGAAGTAGGTGATGTCTTTACCGATGAAGTGGTGGATCTCGGCCGCCGGTTCGCCGGTGCCACGGTGCCACCACGCCTTCCATGAGCCTCCCCGCGCCGTCGCCCACTCGTCGGTGGCGGCGATGTAGCCGATCGGCGCGTCGAACCACACATACCAGTAATGCCCCGGTGCGTCGGGGATCTCGAAGCCGAAGTAGGGGGCGGGGCGGGAGATGTCCCAGTCGCGGAGCGGCTCGCCGAGGAAATGGCCGGCGAGGTAGTTGGCGATTCGCGGGTCGAGGGCTCCCGAGTCGTGCGTCCATTGCCGGAGGAAGCCCTGCATCGGCTCGAGCTGCACGAAGAGATGCTCGGCCGAGCGGATCTCGGGGGTGGCGCCGGAGAGGGTGCTGACGGGATCGACGAGATCGGCCGGCGAGTAGGTGGCACCACACTTCTCGCAGGCGTCGCCGTATTGGTCGGCCGCCTGGCAACGCGGGCAGGTGCCGCGGACGAAGCGGTCGGCGAGGAACACCCCTGCCTTCGGATCGAAGAGTTGCTTGACGTCGCGGCTGACGACGAGCCCCTTGTCGCGCAGGCTCCGCCAGATCTCGCCGCAGAGGCGCCGGTTGGCGTCGCTGTCAGTGCTGCCGTAGTGGTCGAAATCGATACGGAAGCCGGCGAAGTCCTTGAGATGATCCTCGCGCATCGCCGCGATCAGTTCGCGCTCCGAGCGCCCCTCCGCCCGGGCCCGGATCATGATCGCCGTGCCGTGCGTGTCGTCGGCACAGAGATAAACCGCGTCGTGGCCGCGGAGTTTCTGGAAGCGGACGAAGATGTCGGTCTGGATGTACTCGACGAGGTGCCCGAGGTGGATCTGCCCGTTGGCGTAAGGGAGCGCCGAGGTCACGAGGATCCGGCGGCGTGTCGGGGCATTCATGGTGGGCAAGCGGAGGAGGGGAGTGACTCGGGCGAGGGGCAGAGCGTACGGGGGGCGTCGGGTGAGGAGCGAGACGGAATTGTAGGAAGGGGTGAGCGAAGGGGGAAACGGCGCAGGAATCGTGGCGACTTGGGAAGCCTCCGCAGACCGCTCGAACGTGAAAGTGGGCTTGCCCGGCGGGGGATGCCTCGGCAGTATCCCGACCGTTCCAGTCCGGCCGGGCCCGATGCGTGCCCGGATCCTTCCGGCGCTGCCACAAATCCGTCAACAAGACCACGGAGCCACGGATGAAGTCGTTTCTCCGCGCCGCCGCGTGGGCCTCGCTCTTCCTGGCGGGCTTGTCGGGGCTGGCCACGGCGCTCTCCGCCGCCCCGCCGACCGCCTCCGCCGCGACTCCTGCGGTCGCCCCCACCGACGTCATCCTCCTCGACTTCACCGCTGCCTGGTGCGGGCCCTGCCGTTCGATGGCCCCGCTGATCGACGAGGTCGCCGCGTCGGGCTGGATCGTCCGGCATGTCGACGTCGACCGCGAAGGGGATCTCGTCCGTCGCTTCGGCGTCACCGGGGTGCCCTGCTACGTGTTGCTCGTGAAGGGGGAAGAGATCGACCGCATCAACGGGGCGACGACGCGCGTCGAACTCGAACGCCTCCTCGCCAAGAGTCGCACCGCGGCCGGCCCTGCGTCAGCCCCGGCCATGCCCCTGGCAGCGCCGGCGCCCGCCGTGCCCGGGATTCCCGTCCCCGCTCGTCCGGCC
>JBIIQL010000528.1:0-3071 GCA_044342095.1 Pirellulales bacterium | reverse complement strand
AGGTCTTGGGCCTCGGCACAGAACAACTGGAGCATTTCGGCGTCGGCGTCGACTGGCATCACCTCCACCGTCTGCTCGGGGAGAAGTGCGGCAGGCGCGCGGCCCGCCGGCGCACGTCCGGCGGGAGTTGTCTCGGAGAGGACGGGAGTCAGAGCGGCAGCGGCCGGCTGGGAAGCCGCTGCCTGAGGGGCGGGGGCTCCCTCGGGAATCCTCCGGCCCTCGGGAAACGGGGGATAGGGAAGCTCGTATTCCCATGACATCAGCGCCGCGTCGATCCACGGCTGCCAGTCGCCGAGACGAGCGATCGTCACCGAAGAAAGCTTGTTGTCTGCGGCGACACGTTCGTCGATCCACTGCCGGACGGTGGCCATCGCCTCGGTGATCGGCTCCGGCGTCTCGTTCCCGAGGGCTGATTCCAATTGGCGAAGCAGTTCGTTGATCCCGTCGGCGCCGTTTTCCTTCACGGCATCGACGAAGGCCAACTCCAGGCCGATCTGCTGGACGACCCTCTTGGCCCTGGCGATGGTCTCGAACCGGTCGTTGGACATGCGCGCCTGTGAATCTCGAAGCGGTCCGGGAGCATCAAGGAACGGGCCGCAGGGGCGAGGATCTGGGACCAGGGACGGGATTGGAGATCGATCGGAGCGGTGGAACGCCCCGACGACGGCGCACGGCAGGCCGGGAAAGACGCCGCGTCGATCGCCCCGCCGCAGGACATCGCGATCCGTCATCCTGACCCTACCCCTGGTTTCCGGGGGGTGCAAATCCTGCCCGACCGGAAAACTCCCCGAAAACGGCCCCTCTGCGGTTTGCGTCGCCCGGGAAACGGTTGTAGCGTTCGAAGCTGTCGGGATCGGGTGAGCGTCGTTCGTGGCCGATCCCGCCCCCGACCCCTGGAATCGCCATGAATCCCCGGACCATCCCCAGCCGCATCGCGATTGGGTTTGTGTTGGTCGTGCTGCTGTTGCTCCTGGTCGGCGGGATCGCCTTCTGGCGGATCGCCGGCGTGAACAGCCAGGTCGCTGCACTGGCCTCGAACACCGTGCCGTCGGTCGTCGTCCTCGGCAAGATCAGCCAGAGCAACGCCGCCGCGTCGCGGGCCTCCCGCCGTGTTCTTCTCTCCGATGGCAATGCCTTGATGCGCGCGTCGGCCGAAGCCGCCTACAGCGAGGCGAAGCGAGCCGGCGACGAGGCGTGCAGCCTCTATGACGGGGCGCTGCGGAGCGACGACGAGGACACCAGCCGCATCAAGGCCGCGATCGACGCCCGGTCGGACTTCACCAAGAAGGCCGACACGCTCGTGGAACTCGTGAAGGCGGGAAAGACCGAGGACGCCGAGAAGTGGCTCATCGACGAAGTCGATCCGGCCCTCGAAGCCTGTGTCGCGAAGTTCAACCACTCGATCGACTACAACGTCACGCTGTCGGAGAAAGCTTCGCGGGGCGCCGAGCGGATCGCCCTGTCGGGCTACTGGGTGATCGGCACGGCCTTGGCGCTTGCCAGCCTGGCGGGGCTCGTCGTCGGCTGGAGTACCGTCCGCTCGACGCGGGCCGCGCTCGATTCGATCGATGTCGCTATCCGGTCCGGCATCGACAAGACGAACCGGGCTCTGTCGGGAATCTCCGACTCGATCCAGGAGGGGGCGGACCTGACCGCCTCGAGCGCCGGGCAGCTTTCGAGCGCCAGCCGCTCGCTCGCTACGAGCACGAGCGAGCAGAGCGCCTCGGTGACCGAGGCCAGCGCCTCGCTCGAGCAGATCTCGGCCATGATCCGCAGCACCGCCGAGAACGCCGCCAAGGCGAAGGAATTTGCCGGTCAGGCCCGCGGCGCCGCGGAGGTCGGCCAGCAGACGATGGAGGAGATGAAGCGGGCGATGAAGTCGATCGAGGTCTCGAGCCTCGACATCGCGAAGATCGTGAAGAACATCGACGAGATCGCCTTCCAGACGAACATCCTCGCGCTCAACGCGGCCGTCGAGGCGGCGCGGGCCGGCGAGGCCGGGGCCGGCTTCGCGGTCGTCGCCGACGAGGTCCGCTCGCTCGCCCAGCGCTCCGCTGCAGCCGCCAAGGAGACCGCTGACAAAATCGACGCGGCGATCGCCAACAGCCAGCATGGATCGCGCAGCTGTGGGAATGTCGGCGAATCGCTCGAGCAGATCGTCGACAGGATCGCCGCCGCCGATGTTCTCGTCGCCGAGATCGCCTCTGCCGCTCGGGAACAGGCCCAGGGGATCAGGCAGGTGGGGCTGGCGATGACCCAAATGGACAAAGTGACCCAGGGGAACGCCGCCAGCGCCGAGGAGAGTTCGAGCGCCGCCGAGGAACTGGCCAGTCAGGCCGAATTGCTCCAGGACAATGTCGAGCAGTTGCGGATGCTGATCGCGGGCACGTCGCGAACGGAGCACGACGCCGAGGCACCGCGTCCGATGCGGCCGTCTCGTTCGACGGCCATGCGCGGCGGACAGCGGGCGATGGCCCGTTCGGCATCATCCCTCCGCCCCCAGCCGGAGCCCCGTCGTTCCGCCCCCCAGATCGTCATGCCCGACGACGATCGCGACGCGCCGAACTTCCGCAATTTCTGAGCCGTCTGACGGGGGCTTTCGCCGCCTTATCGAGCGTTCCTCCCGGGGGAAACTGGCGTCGACCGGGCGGGGGGGGTGGGGTACGATTCCCCATCTTCCGGAAAGCTCCCGCGCGAAAGGATTCGCCATGGTTTCGTTCGTTTGCCGTCGCCGTGCCTGCCGATGCGGTTTGGGCGCGTCCCTCGGCCTGGGCTCGATCGCCGCGATCCTTCTCCTCGCCCAACCGGCCGCGGCCCAGTTGACCCCCTTCGGCCAGCCGGCCCAGCCGGTGCAACTCCAGCAAGCGCCCTACCAGACGATCCCCGCGGCGCCGGCCGCCGGCACCTACCAGCCAACGCCGAGCAACTACGCCGCCGCGCCCGGCGCCGGTCCTTCGACCTTCTCCTTCGCCGCGCCACCGCCGCAGATCGGGTCGGGTGATCAGGAGGCGCAGACGGTCGTCTCGGCCAAGCAGGCGCTCGACCAATTCTTTGCCCTCCAGATGGAGTCG
>JBIIQL010000526.1:0-3079 GCA_044342095.1 Pirellulales bacterium | reverse complement strand
GATCGCACCGCCATGGGCGGCCATCGAGCCGGTGGCGGTGTTGCCAGTGAAGGTGCAGCGGGTGAGGCTGGCACGAGCGTCTGTGACGTTGGCGATCGCGCCGCCGAAGGCGTAGCGCGTGCCCCCTTCGACCGTGTTGCCGATGAAGGTGCAGTCGGTAGCCTTGAGAATCGCCCCACTGGAATTGACCACGGCTCCGCCGCCGACGATCGCTGCCGCACCCGATTGGGTGGGATCGGAAACAGCGGAATTGCCGCTGAAGGTGACGCGCCAGAGGACGAGCGTGCCGCCGTCGTTGCGGATTGCACCTCCGCGAACGAGCCCGGGGCCGACCGGGTCGAGAACGGTTGCCCTTCCGTTGGAGAGCGTGATGTCGGCGATCGAGAGCCGCGTCTCGGCTCCCTTGAGAGCGAAGATCCGGCTCGAGTCATTGCCACTCACGGCCAGTTTTGCGGCGCCTGGGCCTTCGATCGAAAGGCCCCCGATGACGTCGAGTTGGCCGGAGGCGAGGACGATCGTCCCGGCGAGCGTCGGAGCGAACCGGATCGCGTCGGCACCGGCCGCTTCGTTGGCCTCGGTCACCGCTTCACGGAGCGAACCGGTACCCGCGTCAAGAAGGTTCGTGACGACGAATGTCGCCAGCAGATGGCGATCCTCGAGTCGTTCCCCCGCGCCGATGGCGCGTCCACGAACCGACCGTCCACCACGGCATCGAAGAGCCATCGCCTCACTCCACTGTGACCGCCCCGGCATCGCGGCGGAAAGGTTTGCCATCGATCGTGCGACTGCCGGTTGTCGGCCGTGGTGCCATCATCAACTCTCAAAGTCCCGATCCGCAAGCCTTCGGTGTGGAGGCACCGGGAGCGGTATCCTTGTTTCCGCATCGGGGGTGTGGAAAAAAGGCGCCCACGGGCACGGAGCACCGCGTGCCGGCTGCGGCCTCCTTGGCCGACATCGCTTCACCAACTCCGGAAGGGCTCTTGATGATCACCGCGGTGCCCAGCTTCACCCTCGAGCGCGCTTGTGTCGCCGGCGATGGCGCGGGCTGGCGGGGGGTCTTGCACCGGGCAGACGCTCCCCAACTCTCGGTGCAATTCTTCATCGCCGAGGACGGGCCACCTCCTCCTGACATCCTCGATGGCCTGGCGATCGCCTTCCTTCCTGTCGTGATGCGCGCCGGCGGCTCCCTCCACGTGCGCGGGCCGCTGACGCGCGGGGCCCTGAGAAACCTCACCGAATACTCCGAGTCCTGGGCGAACTGGCGCCCCGCGGCTTTTCATCGAGTGACGATCACGGCCGACGAGGTCGTCGACCTGCCGCGTCTCCCGGTTCCTGACGAGGCGCTCGTGGCCTGGTCGGGTGGGCTACGATCGACGTACACGCTCGTCCGACACCGCGATCGACTCATCCCCGGGGCGTTTGGTGTCCGGGCCGCCGTGAGGGTCGTGGGCTTCGATCGCGATGTTGGGGACGCGGCGGCCGACGAGGCCGACGGGGATGCCGTCGCGGCGCTTGACGCCGAGGGGATTGGCGTGATCTCGGTGCGCACCGATGCCCGCCGGCAGGGCCTTGTCGATCGCGAGATCGGCTCCCTGCCGATCGTGGCGGCGGCGCTCCATGCCGTGAGTGGGGGGGCCAACACCGGGCTCCACGCCCGCCGTTGGCACTTCGGAGCCCAATTGCGATTTCCCCGCCCCGGGCCAGCGCTTGCCGATCTCCTTTCCGGCGATGCGTTCGCGGTCCGGGCCGATGGTGGGGCGGCCTCGCCACCGCAGATGGCCGAAGCCGTCGGCCGACATCCAGCGCTCGCCGCCGTGCTCTCCGACTGCCGACGCCGCCCCCGACACGCTCCCCCTTGCGGCTCGTGCCCGGAGTGCACGCTCCTGGCACTCGCCTTCGCGGCCCGCGGCCTCCCTTTTCCAAGGAGCCGTCTGCGGATTTCCGCTTCATCGGTTGCCAGGCTCCCCTTTCGCGATCCTGTCGTGGCGGCTGACGCGGTGGCGACGCTTCGTGACTGGCGCGGCGATCGGGGCGGATGGCAGACGCTGCTCTGCGCGCGGGTCGGCTTGGACCACTTCGCCGTCGACGTGCGCGATCATCTCCGCTGGGCCGGCGCCGTCGCCGGTGTGCTCCCCCCGTGGCCCCGGTGACCGCCATGAAGAAGCCAATCCACGTCTGGTTCGAGGAGGGAGTCGAAGCGGGGGCTTCGGTGCGCCGGCTCATCTTCGAGGGCGCCGAAGGGCGGCGTCGGCCGCGGTTCGACGTCTGGTGGCGCGTGCCGGGAGTCACCGGACTGCCGTCCCCACCCGTCCTCGACTCGCTCCTTGCCGGCCACCTGCTCTGGGCGGCAAAGCTCGGCCAGAATCTCGTCGTCCATGGGGCGATCAGCCGAGGGGGGCTTTTCAATCTCGGCCAGCTCCTCGAGATCCGTCGCTGTCTGTCGCCGCAACGCTACCCGCGCCCGATCGAACTGATTCCGGAGACGGTGTCGTCGCCACGGCCCGAGGGGGATCCCGGCCTGGCGATCGCGGCGCTGTCCGCCGGACTCGACTCGACCTTCACGGTGGTCAGGCATGCGCGCCGGCTCGCGGGGGAGGCGTCGTACCGGCTCGGTGGCGTCGTCATGATTCACGGCTTCGATGCGAAGCTCGATCAAGCCGATCAGTTCGCCGCGATGCGGAAGCGGGTCGAGCCGCTCGCGTGCTGGCTCGATCTGCCGCTGTTCACGGTGGTCACCAACAGCAAGCAGGCTGGAGGCAACAGCGTGTGGCCGCATTCGGCGATCCCGTTGACCGCGGCCGCGCTGTCGCTGTTCTCCGGCCGCTGCGGCGTCGGCCTCGTCTCCGGCGCCGCGCCGCACGGCTCGCCGCGGTTTGGCATCTCCCATCCGGCCGTCCTCGACGCGCTGGTCTCCAACGATTCCTTCCATGTCGTCACCGACGGCGGAGCCTTCGGGCGAACGGATAAGATCGTAGCCCTCCTCCCGTTCCCCGAGGCGATCAAGGCGATCAAAGTCTGCTGGGAGGGGAGCGATCCCTCCCGCAATTGCGGACGCTGCCAGAAGTGCGTGATGACCCGG
>JBIIQL010000525.1:0-3080 GCA_044342095.1 Pirellulales bacterium | reverse complement strand
AACCATCATCTACGATGGCTGTACGATCGTTTTGGCCCAAGAATCGAATTGACTCATGGTCTGTTTCAACCATAATACGCCCTCCTTGTGGGAGATTCCGGGCGTGCAGACCCGTCAGCGACGCAGCCGTTTGATCGATTTCGTCCGCGTGCGAGGCTTTGCCTCGCTCGACGATCTCGTGCGCGAACTGGGCGTTTCGGAGTCGACGATCCGCCGCGATCTCGACGCCCTCGAGGAGCAGGGAACGGCAAAACGGACCCACGGCGGCGTGCTCTACGCCGGCAGCCACGCCCGACTCCCTGAGTTTGATGAGCGTCAGCCGGCCCACTGGGCTGCCAAGCGGGCGATCGCCACAGCCGCCGCCGAGCGGATCGACGACGGCGAGACCGTTCTCTTGGACGGCGGCACCACCACCTACGAAGTCGCCCGTCTCCTCGTCGGCCGGTCGATCCAAGTGGTCACCAACAGCCTCCCGGTCGCCAATCTTTTTGCGTCGGAATCCCGCGCCGATCTTGTTCTCCTTGGCGGCTATGTCTCGCCGCGGACGGGCGTCTGCTTGGGGCCCTACGCCAATGAACTCCTCGGCCGGCTCCATGTGACGACGACGGTCTTGTCGGCAGCGGGGATCACGGCCGAAGGGCTTTACAACGCCCATCTGCTCCTAGCGGAGACCGAGCAGGCGATGCTCCGGGCCGCCGGGCGGGTGTTTGTGGTTGCCGACAGCTCGAAGTTTGGGCGAAAGAGCCTGACGTTCGTCTCCGGCCTCGATTCGATCGATCTCCTCGTTTCCGACACCGGGCTCTCGGCCGAGTGGCGGCAGAAGATCGCGGCGGCTGGCGTCGACCTCGTCGTCGCCGACCCGGCGCCGGTCGATCCTCTCGACAACGATCACGATTCCCACCGCGACGACCGCACCAAGCCACCACGGGAGCGACACGCATGATCACCTCCGCCTTTCCGGGGATCCCCGCCGGCCTCGATCGCTCGAGCGTCGAGCGGATCG
Source organism: Pirellulales bacterium (assembly GCA_044342095.1). Taxonomy (GTDB): domain Bacteria; phylum Planctomycetota; class Planctomycetia; order Pirellulales; family UBA1268; genus QWOP01. The sequence continues at coordinate 2,077 of JBIIQL010000525.1, read as the reverse complement.
TTCGCGAGATCGTCCTCCGCGGCCGCGGCGCCCCGCCGTCGCAGATCGCCGCCGAAGCAGCCAAGGCTCTCGTCACTGGCCAAGTGCAAGCACGGAGCGAGCCGAAGCTCGTTGTCAGCATCTCCGCCCGCCACTGCCATCTCACCGACGACCATGTCGAGCGGTTGTTCGGCAAGGGCCGGACGCTCACGCCCCATAAAAACCTCTACCAAGATGGCTTTTACGCCGCTGAAGAGACCGTGATGATCGTCGGCCCGAAGCGAAAGATGCTCCCCACGGTGCGCGTCCTCGGGCCGACTCGAAAGGCCTCGCAGGTGGAACTCGCCTTCACCGACGGGATCTCACTGGGCATCGATCTCCCCGTGCGGGCCAGCGGCAAGATCACGGGCACGCCGGGATGCGTCCTCGTCGGCCCGGCCGGCGCCGTCGAGCTCGGCGAAGGGGTGATCCGGGCAGAGCGCCACGTCCACATGAACTACGGCGATGCCGAGTTTTTCGGCGTCAAGGATGGCGACCGGATGAGCCTGGCGATCGACGGCGGCTGCGGCGTGATCCTCCGCGATCTCCTCGTGCGGGCCGATGCGACAAGCAAGCTCGAGGTGCACATCGATACCGACGAAGGCAATGCCGCCGACCTCGACCACGCCACCGGCGTGCGGCTCATCAAGCAGACCTGACACGGAGCCCACCAGTGGCCAAGAAGACCGCGAAGAAGGCAGCCCGGAAGGTGACGCAGCAGCGCCTCCCGATCACACCTGCCGCAACAACTCAAACGATCGTCCAGCCGGCGCGTGCCGGCGCGATCGACGGGGACAGCCCCGGGATGATGGAACGCGACTCCGGGCGGACTGCCCGGATCACGACAGGAGCAGTGCTCACGATGGCGAAGAAAATCGAAGCCCTCGGCATGATCGAGACGAAGGGGTTCGTCACGCTCGTCGAGGCGGTGGACGCGATGATGAAGGCGGCGGATGTCACCTTCCTCGGATGGGACAAGATCGGTAGCGCCCTGGTGACGGCGTTCGTCTCCGGTGACGTGGCGGCGGTGAAGGCGGCGATCGATGCCGGTGCCGCAGCTGGTGGCCGTGTCGGCGACGTGGTGAGCGTGCAGGTCATCGCCCGCCCACACGAAGACATCGACATCGTCCTTCCGGCCTCGGCTGCCAGCGCCCGCGGCGGCGTCGAGTGATTTTGATTCTCCCCGTACCTTCCCCACTTTTTCACAGGACATTTCGCGATGAACACTGCGATCGGTTTGATCGAGACCAAAGGACTCATCGGCCTCGTCGAGGCCACGGATGCGATGGCCAAGGCGGCCAACGTGAAGATCCTCAAGCGGGTGAGCATCGGCGGCGCCTACGTGGCGACCGTCGTGCAAGGTGACGTCGGCAGTGTCCGCGCCGCCGTCGAGGCCGGTGCGGCCGCCGCCCAGTCGGTCGGCGAGCTCGTGGCCAGCCACGTGATCCCGCGCCCCGCCGAGAGCCTGACGACCGCCTTCTTCTCCTGAAGCAGCAGCGGCCACATGTCGTGAGGCCGGACAGTCGCCGTCCAAACGGCCTGTCGGCCGCGGTGTCTGGTGGTTCGCTGTCGCGGGCGGGGGCCGCTGGCCCCCGCCTGGACAGGGCTACGCCCCCGTCATGGGGTCGTTGCCTGGCCCATCGGAGCGTCATCAAGAAGGACTGCAGGCCACGGATGGCCCGCCCCGAGACGGCCCCGGAAAGGGCCACACCAACGGATTGAGAAGGACCGACCGATGATCATCCTCGTTGCCAACCTCGGCTCCACGAGCTTCAAGTATCGGCTCTACGACCTCGCCGATCGCCCCACGATCGGCGGCGAGAAGGAGCTGGCGCGCGGAGGCGTGGAGCGGATCGGTGCCCCCGAGAGCCGGGTCTATGCCCGCACCGGCGGCAAGGACATCGAGACGGTGATGCCGGTCCCCGATCACGCTGTCGCCCTCCGGGCGGCCCTCGAGCAACTCACCGGCGACGGCGGGCCGCTCTCGAGCATCGACGAAGTGGCGGCGGTCGGCTTCAAGGCGGTGCACGGCGGCCGCGTGAGCGGCGTCGTCCGCGTC
>JBIIQL010000524.1:0-3086 GCA_044342095.1 Pirellulales bacterium | reverse complement strand
TCGATCTGGAGACGGGCGACATCCGGGCGCTCGTCCTCGTCGGCCCCTCTGGCGGCGGCAAGACGACGCTCCTGCGGATCCTCGCCGGGCTCGATCTGCCCATCGCAGGGAGCGTGAGCTTCGCCGGCGCCGTGCTGCCGCGCGATGAAGCCGGGCTCCTCGACTACCGGCGCCATGTCGGCACCGTCTTCCAGGCCTACAACCTCTTCCCCCACCTCTCGGCCCTCGACAACCTCACCCTCCCGCTCATTCACGTTCATGGGCTCACTCCCGCGGCGGCGCGGGAGCGCGTCGCTGAGCCACTCGAGCGCTTCAAGCTCGCCGAGCATGCCCACAAGCGCCCCTCCCAACTCTCCGGTGGGCAGAAGCAGCGGATCGCCATCGTTCGCGCCCTCGCCACCCAGCCGGAGCGGCTGTTCCTCGACGAGCCGACCTCCGCCCTCGATCCGGAGATGACTGCCGAAGTCCTCGAGATGATCGGCGAGCTCAAAGACCTCGGCACCCGCTTCGTTCTCGTCACTCACGAGATGGGCTTTGCCCGCCGGGTGGCCGACGAGGTGGCCTTCGTCGGCGGCGGCAAGGTCGTCGCCAGCGGCCCGGCGTCTACGATGTTCGAACATTGCCCTGAGCCCCGCGTCCGTGAGTTTTTCGCGAGGATCCTCCCATGACCGATCGTGGTGCCTCCACGCCCCCGCCCCTCGGGCACGATCCCGACGTCGGCGACGACACGTTTGCCTGGCTCGATGATCCGGCCGTGCGGGCCTTCGTCGGGGCGCTCGTTGCCGATGCGGTCGCGATGCCGGTCCATTGGTACTACGACCGGGCCGCCCTCGACCGCGATCATCCACGCCTCGCGGGCTACGCCGCGCCGAAGCGGGTTCATCCCGACAGCATCCTGTGGCGGAGCCGCTACGAACCGGCCGGCCCCGAGGGAGACATCCTCCACGATCAGGCGCAGTACTGGGGGAAGCGCGACATCCACTACCACCAGTTCCTCGAGGCGGGGGAGAACACGCTCAACTCCAAACTCGCGGTGGAGTTGGCGGCGCTCGTGAAGCGCAACCGCCATTGGGACGCCGAGCGCTGGCTCGAGGACTACGTCGCCTTCATGCGCCGCCCAGGGAGCCACCGCGACACCTACGTCGAGGAATACCACCGCCACTTCTTCACGAACCTCGCCCACGGCCGCAAGCCGATCAACTGTGGCGTCCGTGACGAGCACATCGGGGGGCTCGTGCCAGTGGCGGCACTCGTCGCGGCCCTCGGCGACCGCCACCCCGACCTCCGAGAAATAGTCCGCGAGCATGTGAATCTGACCCACAAAGATCGCGACGTCCTCGCCGCCGCCGATGTCCTCGTGCGGATCCTCGTCCGGGTCTGCCGGGGCGGCCACCTTCGGGAGGCAATCCTCGAGGAGGCGACCGACTGGATCTCGGCGGCCAAGCTTGCCGATTGGGCCGATCTTCCCGATCGCACCGTCGTCGGCACCCGCCTCTCCACCGCCTGCTACATCCCCGACGCCTTCCCGGCTGCGCTCGTGCTCGCTTGGCGGCACCACGACAACTTCGCCGCCGGCGTCCTCGCCAATGCCCTCTGCGGTGGCGACAACTGCCATCGCGGGGCGGTCGTCGGGGCGCTTTTGGGGGCCGCAAATCCGATCCCGCGCCCGTTTCTGGAAGGACTGCAGTCCGGTGCTAGAGTTGGGGAGATTTTTAGCCGTTCTCCCTCTGGGTCGCCCGCATGAGCTCCGTGGCCACGTCCGCCGGTTCCTCCCACGAAGCCGTCCACCCCGAAGCCCCCCTTCCCTTCTCCACGCTTGACGGCCTCGCCCCCACCAAGACCGTCCTCCTCACGGCCGATCCCACGGCCGCCGATCCGGTGGCCGCGAAGCGCGAGGAAATCCTCGCCTACTTCCACCGCACCTGCGAGATCGACGATCGGCTCTTCGACCTGATCCGCAACGAGGCGGCGTTTTTCGTCCGCCACGAGCCACTGCGGCACCCGCCGATCTTCTATCTCGCCCATCCGGCGACGTTCTACGTCAACAAGCTCTACGTCGCCCGGCTCTTCAAGACGCGCATCGACCCCCGCATGGAGGCGATGATGGCGGTCGGGGTCGACGAGATGTCGTGGGACGATCTCAATGCGGCCCACTACGACTGGCCGACGGTGGCTGCCGTCCGCGCCTACCGCCGCGAGGTCCGCTGCCGCGTCGACGCCTTCATTCGTTCGATGCCGCTGGAGCTGCCGATCCGCCAGGATTCGCCGGCGTGGGTGATCCTCATGGGGATCGAGCACGAGCGGATCCATCTCGAGACCTCGTCGGCGATCCTTCGGCAAATGCCCCTTTGCGACCTGCGGCGCGAGGCAGAGCTTTCGGAGGGGGAGCGGCGGCTGTGGCGCGCCTGCCGGGAGCATGGCCCGCAGCCGGAGAACCCTTGGGTCGAGGTGCCGGCCCAGGTGGTGCGCCTCGGCAAGCGGGACGACGATCCCACCTACGGCTGGGACAACGAGTACGGCACCGAAGAGGTGCGGCTGTCGGGATTCAGCGCCGCCCGTCAGCTCATCTCCAACGGCGAGTTTCTCGAGTTCATCGCGGCGGGGGGCTACCGAGACGAATCGTTCTGGACCGAAGAGGGGCGGGGCTGGCTGGGCTACACGAAGGCAAAACATCCCCGCTTCTGGCGCCGTGACGGAGAGATCTGGAGGCAGCGCAACCTCCTCGACGAGATTCCCCTGCCGCTCGACTGGCCGGTGGAGATCAATTGCCTCGAGGCCCAGGCGTGGTGTGCCTGGAAGCGACAGGCGACCGGGCTCAACATTCAGCTCCCCACCGAGGCCCACTGGCAGGCCCTGCGGGTAGGCATCGACACCGACCAGCCCCGCTGGGAGAAGGCGCCCGGCAACGTCAATCTCGAATGGTTCGCATCGAGCTGCCCGGTAACGATGTTTCCGCAAGGGCCGCAAAGCGGTGGAGGGCCAGAAGGCCCTCGAGGAGAGTTCTGCGACGTCATCGGCAACGTGTGGCAGTGGACGCGGACGCCGATCATGCCCTTCAAGGGCTTCGAGGTGCATCCGCTCTACGA
>JBIIQL010000066.1:0-10811 GCA_044342095.1 Pirellulales bacterium | reverse complement strand
GGCGTGGCGCAGTCTGGCTAGCGCGCTTGACTGGGGGTCAAGAGGTCGCAGGTTCAAGTCCTGTCGCCCCGACTGGTTGGTGCCGGCCGTCCACTTTTTCTCTTGGCTCCAGTCGTGGACGGCTGGCGAGGCGATGTCACGCGGCTCGTGATCGCCCGATGCAACGGTCGTTCCTCGGCAATGGTCGATTCGTCGGCCGCCAAGCGGACAAGCAGCACCCCCAAATGCTGCCGCCCACCGGAATACTTCCCGCCATTCCTCGATACCCGGTGGCTGCATCTTCAGCGCCGCCTGACTTCGCCTCCCAAGCTTGCCTCGTGTGCCGAAAACCGGGTGCCGGAGGCGCCATGCACCGCTGACTGTGGTCGTTCGTCCGAGGAAGCCGTTCCTGGACTGGGTGCGTGAGGTCGACGACGAGGACGCCCCCGAGGTGACCCCCTTTGAGATGGGGCAGACGCTCTACCTCGTGCCGGACTACGAGGACCTTGTTGACGCCGAGAAGATCCTGAAGAAGGTCTGCGGGGAGATCTTCTGCCGAGAACTCGAAGCCCGGTTCCCGGACGATGAGTGCTCGCGTCGCGACCGGAGCCTCAGAGGGTTCAAGAAGTGGTTCGATATCCAGCACATGGAACTGGTCGAAGACGTCGGCCGTGGCCCCAGCGAGAACGATGGAGGAACGTATGAGAAGCACCGGTTTGATCCGGAGCCGCCCCCAAAGCGAAGGCCGCCATCGCCTCCGCCGACGAGGAAGAAGAAGCCGAAGAGGCGAACGGGTCGTGACTTGTTACGGGGCGGGATGTTTTGAGCGGGCCATCAGGTAGCGGATGTCGTAGCCAATCTTTCGCGCCATATCACGAAGCGAGAATCTCCTCGCGGCGGCATCAGGGACTTGGGCGGCCAGCCGCCGCAGTCTGAGGTCGATCTCACCGACGTCGTCGTATCGCTCGCGGTGGACGACGTATGCTCCAGGGGGCGATAGGAGCCGGTAGGCGGGCTCCGTCAACAGGATGTACTCGGAGCCCTGTACCTCATTCTTGAGGAGCCGGTGCAACACGATCACGTCGACCCCTGACAGTTCGTCGAAGCCGGATACCCGAGAACGGATCGCCATCCCGTAGTGGCCGATCACTTTCAGCCGGAGCGTGACCATCTGCTGGCAGGCGATGCACTCGCAGATGTTGGAATTGGCGAGTTCCGTGAGCTTGCGATCGAACGCCAAGACGAACTCGGCGAGCTTCTGCCCGATCATCCCGCCGATCTCGTTCCAATCGTGTTCCTGCCTCGCCGCGATCATGAAGATTGCGTCCCCTTCAAGCTTGTTGACTTCGAGCGGAATACGCACCTCGGCGATCACGGCGGCGATCAGATCTGAGATGATGCCGTGTGCGTGAACCCTCGCCGTGTGGTTCTTCATCATGAATCGGGTGTAGCCGCTGATATCGGCGATCAGCAGGAGAAACTCGGATTCAGTCGGTGGGGCTGCCGTCATGGCGTGCGCTCGAGTCGACTCGTCATGGCACGGGCGGGGAGGCCTTCAGTTTATCCCAGGCTCCCGCACGACTCTCCTCCGCCTCCCTCCACCGACCTCCGCCCGCGAGAACACCCTCGCCCGGTCAGCTGTCAGGCACCGACCGGAGACTACGTGCTTCAGTCTTCCGAGATGAAGACGTCACGTTTCGGGAATCCCTCAAACGTCGCCACCGGCCTCCCGAACGTCGTCGCCAGCACATCGGCCGGCTGGCCGGCGATCCATTGCGAGAGGTCGACGGTCTGATACGTGCCCGCGTTGAAGACGATCAGGATCCTCGCCTTCTCCATGCCGACGTTCTCGAGCGAGTGGCCATAGCCCTGTGGGACATAGCCGACGTCGCCGGCCTCGAGCGTCGCCTCGCGGTAGCGGCCGCGTGAGCCGAAGAGCGTCGCCCGGATCGTTCCCGAAAGCAGGTACTGCCACTCGTCGGCGTTGGGATGCCAGTGGAGCTCCCGCAGCGCGGCGGGCTCGAGTTCAAGGATCACGCCGGTCATCGTCGCCGAGATCGGGAAGTCCTTCGCCTCCACTCGCCACTCGCGCCCCCCCTTGAAAGTCTCGAGCGGCTTCTGCGAGAGCAGGCTGTGCCGGTGCGACAGCGGCGGCGGGTTGACACCGGCGAGCGGCGCGGCCGCCGGCTCGGGCGGCACCGGCCCCTTCGCGAAGTACACCTCCTCCTTGGGAAAGCCCCGGAAGGTCGCCTCCGGCACGCCGAGGTTCTTGGCAAGGAGCGCGGGCGGCACGTGGCCCATCCAGTCGGTGAGGCTGAACGTGCCGAACTCCGAGAAGTAGCCGTTGTCGAAGACGAGGATGAAGTGGCACGGATCGTTCCCGAGGCACTGGAGCATGTGGCCATGGCCGCGGGGGAAGTACCAGATGTCGCCCGGGCCGAAGTCGTCGATCCCGGTGCGCCCCTGCGGATCGACCACCGTGGTCCGTACCCGGCCGCTGACGACATAGGCCCACTCGGCGGCTGTCGCATGCCAGTGCAGCTCCCGCATCACGCCCGGTTCGAGACGCATCGACACGCCGGCGATGCCCTTCGAGATCGGCAGTTGCTCGACCGTCGCCTCCTTGCCGTAGCTCCCATCGCGCACGCGGCCCTGCGACTTCTCCAGGGCGAACGTGAAGGCCGGTAGATCCTTGTCGGCGAGGAGCGGATCGGGCACGTTGTTCATGAACGACGTGTCTCCAGCCGCAGCCTTTTCGGACGAGCCGACCAGCCCGGCAGCGCCGGCGAGCGCCGTCATGCCGGCGAGGAAGTCGCGGCGGTCAGAAGAACCCATGGGGCATCAGCCTTTCTTCGAGAGAATACGGGACGCCATAATCTGCCAGACAGATGACCCGTCGGGCAAACCTCCCGCAGCAGGTGCAATGATGACGACTCCGGCACTCTCTCGGCGGCAGTTCCTGGCGACGGCACCGATGGCGACTGCGCTCGCCGGGGCGGCGCGACACGTTGCCGCCGCCGAGCCGGCGACCGATCAGCCTGACGATCCGACCGGTTTTCTCGGGCGGCGGTCGCCCGTGTTCGCCCGCCGCTTCCTCGCTTCGTCGAGTTCCCCTCTGGCGACGAGGGTGGGCCTGCGGGTCCTCGAGGAGGGTGGCAACGCGTTCGACTCGGCCGTGGCGATGGCCGGCATGATGGCCGTCGTCGAGCCGATGATGAGCGGTCTGGGTGGCGACACGATGATCCTCGCCTGGTCGGCGAAAGATCGGAAGGTGTTCGGCCTCAACGGCAGCGGCCGGGCGCCTTCGGGCGCGAGCCTCGAGCGCGTCGGGAAGGGGCCGATGATGCCGGAGAACGGCCCGACGGCGGTGACGATCCCCGGAGCCGTGGACGGCTGGTGTCGCCTGCTCGAGCGGTTCGGCAGCCGGCCGCTGGAGAGCCTGTGGGAGCCGGCCGTCGCTGCCGCCCGCGACGGCTATCCCGTGGGGGAGTCGATCGCTGGCACCTGGGCCTTGGCCGCGCCGCGGTTGAGGACATTCGCCACGCCCGATCTCCTCGAGCTGATCCTGCCGGACGGCACACCGCCGGTGCCGGGCCAGCTCGTCCGCTTTCCACAGCTCGCGGAAACGATCGAGCGAGTCGCGAAAGAAGGCCGCGAGGGTTTCTATGGCGGGCGGTTGGCGCGGGCGATCGTCGATACGCTGTCGGCCGGAGGCGTTCCCTCCGCGCTCGCGGACGTCGCCACGCAGGCGGCCGAGTGGGTCGAGCCGATGTCGGTCCGCTACCGCGGTCGCGACGTGCTCGGACTGCCCCCCAATTCCCAGAGCGTCGTCGCCTTGATGGCGCTCGGCATTCTCGAGGGCTACGACCTTGCCGGGATGGCCGAATCGGCCCGGCTACACCACCAGATCGAGGCCCTGCGGCTGGGATTCGAGTTCGCGATCGACGAGGTGGGTGAGCCGACGGCGCCGATGATGGACAAGGTCTACCGGGCACTCTCGGCCGGGGGACTGGCGGCGTCGCGCACGCGGATCGGCGAACGGGCGACGGCGGTCGTCCGGCCGCAGGGGGGCAACACGGCCGACACCACCTACGTGTGCGCGGTCGACCGCGACGGCAACGCCGTGTCGCTGATGTCGAGCATCTGCGGCTCGTTCGGCTCGGGGCTGCTGGCCGGCGACACCGGTGTGATCCTCAACAATCGTGGCAGCCAGTTTTCCACGAAGCCGGGCCATCCGAATGCCCTGGCTGCGGGCCGGCGACCACGGCACACAATTCTACCGGGCATGGTACTCCGTGACGGCATGCCCGAATTCGTACTCGGTTGCATCGGGCTCAACAACCATCCGCAGGGGCAGGTGCAGTTGCTCGTCGATGCGCTCGACCTCGGCATGAACCCGCAGCAGGCCTGCGACTCGGCCCGTTTCCGCGTTGTCATGACGAGCGACGAGGTGCAGCTCGACACCCGCATCCCAGAGCAGGTGCAGGCGGAACTGGCTGCCCGCGGCCACCGACTCGGCGATCCGGACGCCTTCAAAGGGGCTGCGCAAATGGTGCGCATCCATCGGGGCGAGGCCGGCGTGGGGCCGTGCGTCGAGTCGGGCGTGGACCACCGCCTCGACGGCGTGGCGCTCGGCTGGTAACGCCGCGGCACTCGACCTCCTTGATGGGCTCGTCGGCGCGGGCTAGCCTCCAACAATCGAGCTGAAGGCGGGTGGCACCGTGGGTCGGTCGCCGGCGCTCGGGATCCCCCAAAGAGACTTGCTCGGCGCCTTTCGCCCTTTCTGGCCGAGGTGGGTTGCGGTCCCACTTTGTGTCACCGAAAGGATGGAGAATCGCATGAATGCCCGCTGGCTGATTCCGATCCTCGCCATGACCATCGCGATCATCGCGGGCCCGACTGAGGCAGGCCTGATGTATGTGGTCCAAAACGACAACGTCTATAGCTACGACGTGTCGCTGGGCAGCGCCAGTGCCATCGCCGCGTCGAGACAGACTGTCCTCAGCGGCAGCCCACACTTGAGCGTTGCCCAAGACATCGTGTTCGACTCCGCCGGCAACTTCTACGTTTCGAGCCTGGGTGGCTCGGGCTCGAACGGCTGGGTTTCCAAGTTCAACGCTTCCGGCGACTACGTCTCGACGATCACGGAGTTGATGAACGGCCCCACGAACCTCGCGGTGAACTCAGCGGACAGTCTCTACGTGCTCAACGTCGGTCCCCATCCGGCGGTCGTCGAGTACACGTCGGCGGGTGCGGTGTACGGCTCCATCGCCAACATCCCCGGCACGCCGGGACCGGGCAGCCTCGCCGTCAGCGGGGCGGGCGACATCTACATCGGCTTTTATGTCGACAGCGGTGATCGGATACGGATGTACGGCCCGAACATGATGCCGACCGGGACGATCACCTCGCACACAAACTGGAACACCGGGCTGGCCGTCAACTCCAGTGGCAATCTGTATTCCATCGGCTTTTACGGGTATGTCGATGTGTTCTCGTCGACGGGGAGTTTCCTGCAGCAGTTCGGCACGGGAAACCCGACCGATCTCGTCGGCACGCCGGCCTTCGATTCCGCCGGCAATCTCTATGTCTTGAGCGGCAACAACTCGGATTCGATTTCGATGTTTTCCACCGGCGGCTCGTATCAATACAGTTGGAACGTCGGAGCGGGCGTGGCAGGCATCACCTACGGGCCGGTCATCGTGCCCGAGCCGTCGACCTACGTCATGGCGTTCGGCGGCTTGGCGGTCGTGGGCTGGCGGATGCTTCGCCGCCGAGTTCGGCGAGCCCCGTCTGCCTGAACACCCCGACGTGCTCGTGCTCGCTGGTTGCCGCAGCATCATCGCCTACGCGGCTGCTCGAGGCACCACCGGTTCCCACATCGAAGCTTCGGAAACCGCCGCGCAGACGGCCATTCGCACGCGAGGCGAAGACCTCTGGAAGACGCCATCCTTTGCCGGAAATCGGTGGTCGTTGGCACTGAGGAATGGATTGGGTAACCTCTTTGCTTATCCTCGCCAGGAGAGCCTTTGATGTTGCGTTTCTTTGTTGCCGCGATGCTGCTGGTCGTCGTCTCCAATGGCGTCACTGCGGGCACGATCTACGAGTACGCCAACACCACCGGGTTCACGGTGGGGGCGTTTCCTAGCGGGTCCACCCCGACGTCGTTCGCGTTTCCTGCCTCGGGCGGTCCGATCGCGATGACGCGGACGTCGACATCGGGGACCGATCTGACGCTCACCACGCGCACCGTCACCTATTCTTCGGCATCGCCGTACAGCAATCCCGATTGGATAGCCGGGACGCGGAGCTTTTTCGGCATTGCCGACGGCGGCGCTGGTCCGGGCCATACGATTTCGTTCACGAGCGTCTTCTCAAGCCCTCTCCTGTCGACGTCGTATCTCGTCTTCACCGACGTTGAGTTCGGAGAGAGCATCGCGATCAAGGCCTACAACAACGCGTCGTTGATTCCTTTCGCTGACTTGACGTTCACGAAGTGGAACGGCAGGGATCCGAATGGGACGACCGTTAACACGACATGGTCGACGTCAGCGGGCGACACTGGCATTTTGGTGAGCGGCACGCCGTATGGATTCTCCAATCCGGTCGTCACGCTCCAGTCTTCGCAGCCGATCAGCAGCCTGGAATACACGATCAACATGGGGAGTGCCACGAACAGCCTCGGCTTCAATTTCGTCGTGCCCACGTCGTCGGTACCGGAAGTCGACCCCGCTGGAATGGGCTCCGTCCTCGCTCTTCTCACCGGTACGCTTGGTCTCCTGGAGCGCCGTCGGTTGAAGGCGTCTTGACCGACGCGGATCAGCGTCAATCCCAAGCGAGGGGAGCAGGCATCCATGTGGGCCTGCTCCCCTCTGTGTTTTGATGGCCAGCCTCATTCCATCCACACCAACGTAGCCTGCCTTGGAAACCGTCATCCGGACGGAAGAAAGGGCAATGTCCCCGATAGGCAAGACGCTTTCCATGACGCCCTGGCACCGGAAGAATCAGAAGCCGGAGCTGAGCGTCGCAAGGCTGCGTTCTACGGAAGCGATGCTGCATGCGGTGAAGGATGTGGCGGCGGCGCTGCAGGCTCTGGAGAGCAACGAGGCGACTTCGTCGCGCTGAAACGGCTCACTATGATCCTTGACGCAGACGGCGAGATCGCCGGCGTTCGCTCCGTGTTGCCGCGACACAAGGCGGCCGACTGGGGCAGGGCCGCTTCCAGCCCGACCAGCTCAGGCTTTTGCTCCCCATCCCTCGATCTGCCCGGCCGACGGTTGCCGAAGTTTCGTTGGTCGATTTATCCTTAGTCTCCCGTCCTGTCGAAGCGCTTGCACGGGCGAGGGGCGTGTGCGTTCTCCCGGCGGCGTTTCCCGGGATCGTCGCTGCACATCGCAACGGGCCCTGCTCCTGCTCGGCGAGGATCGTGTCTTGCGGCGTCGTCCGCCGGCCAAAAAGCAGAGGTCTTCATGCCCAACCCCTGGGACTCGCTTGACCTGATCGAGTGCAATCTGATGAAGATCGCCACACTCCGTGTCGGCGAAAAGATCGGCGCGCCTGATAGTGCCGGAGTGTTCCGGATATTCACGAGCGATTCAGGCCGCAGTAACGCGGACAGCATCACCGAGACCGCGCCGATCCTCAAGCGGTTGTTCAAACGGGCGATCTTGGTCTCGATCTGCGACGAGGTCAAGCCCGTCGGCAAGGTGAGATCGCTGCTTCAGGCCGTCGTATCGATCGGCTTGCCCAACCTGAGAGCAACCTATAAGCGGAAGCTCTTTCAGTCCAAGGCCAACCAGCGCAACGCCGTGGATGATCTCGTAGGTGTCATTCAGAGCGAGGCTCCTCAAATCCAACAATGGCTTCAGAAGCGCGCCAGTGATTCTTTCGATGAAGTGCGATGCCGTTACAAACTCGGTTATAAGTCTTCCAACAAGCGCTACGAGGTCATGCCTGCCGGAAAGTATCGTGCTGACGACAAGGGGTTTCAGGATCGCGAAGCCCAGCGGAAGAAAGCGACGAAGGCTCTCGGCAAGTACCGAGAGGCCTTGGGTGATGTCCGGCTCGCGCAGGACATGGGGGCGAGTAAAGTCGATCAAGCTCTCAGCGAGAGAGAAGCCGTCCTCGACCGGTTTGTGGCCAGCGAACTCGGCGTTGGGAAAACGTATCGCGGCCTTGACGCAAAGGAATTCGAGGACCTCTACACGAAGGTCAAGTTGAAGGACCAGCCACTGGCGGACGAATTCCTGAAGTTCAGCCGCCAACATCTCGAGCTCGGGCGTGTCCGCAAGGCGGTGAACAGAGCACCGCCGGATCCCTGGAAAGCAGAGGCCGGCAATTGCGCCGAGCTCGCGTACTTGGCGCTCCTTGATTTGAAGCGCTGTCATGCACCGTTCATCTGCAGGGCCTCGCTGTCGACGGCTCCCGGACAGGTCGTTGATGGTCGTCAAGGCGACCACGTCTTCACAATCGTCGGCCTGCGACTTACGGATCGGCCCAGCTTCGAGAGACCCAAGACCGAGGTGTTCATCACGCCGAGGGAACGAGTTCACCTCCGTTCGGCATGGGTGGTCGATCCGTGGGTCAATCTCTGCTGCCGTATAAGCGAGTACCCCTCGAGATTTACCGAGCGAATGCAGGAGTGGTCAGCGAAAGGCAAGCGCGTCGGACTCGGGCACGACTGGATCGACCCGGATCCATTGAAAAATAGCTGGTACGCCAGGACAGTCGCCGAACTCGACTGGAAGATCTCCGAGTACTTGACGTACGATCCTCTGGTGCTCGAAGCGGAGGAACGAGCAGAGAGCAGGATGCAGGGACGAGGCTTCCAGGTGTAATGATGATTCAGCCCGGCGATCGACGTACCGGAAGCCGTTCGATCCGACATGGTCGCGCGTCGCTGGAAGTGATTCAAGCGTGTGCTGAGAAGGGGGATGAACCCTCACTCCGCCGGAACCGGTACGGTCAACGGGGCGTCGCCGGCCGCGGTCAGGCTCACGGCACCGTTCAAGACACGCTGTTTGTCGGTGATCAGAAGCTGGCTGTCCTGGGACACGCGCCCTCCTTCGGCGCGCACCGTAAACTCGTGGCGCACCCGGCCTGTCTCCGGCTCGACGATGTGGATCGCGCTCATGCAGGCGGGGCTCACGCACACACGCAGGCAGGGGAGCTTGTCGGCCAGCGGAGCGGGATGACTTTCGAGTACGGAAAGTCGTACGCGGTCGACTTCCTCTGACGGCGCCAGAGTAACGCGGACTTCGGATCCCGGTAGGCTCGTCAGTTTCACTTCGCGTTCGACACCGAAAGTCAGTTCTCCGAGCGGAACGGTGACGTCCGACGGTGTCTTCGTGAATCGAAACCAGGCGCGGATCTCGGCCCTGTCGGCCGATCTCGGCCAACGCGTCGCCAGGAGATCGAGCACCGGCACAGGCTTGTCTTGCTGGAACGAGACATCGTAAAACACGAACGGGGCACCGACCGAGCCGTCACCGGAACACGGAGTGATCTCCACCCATGCCTCGGTGGGACGCGGAGAGAACTCGGCGGCATTGGCGTTCTGGACCGAGAGCGGAAAGCGGATCGAGTCCCCGGCACGAGAGGCGAGATGGGCACCCACGAAGCACAGACGCTGCGGATCCGAGGGGGCAAACAGATTCGTCCGGCTGTCGCGTAGGCCTTGTTCGGTTCCCCCATCGTAACGGCGGAACTCGAGCCGCCTGCCGCCCCCTGCGACATAGAGATCGAGCGCCTCGCCCCCCTCCGCTTCGAACCCCAACCGCGGCGGACTGGCACCGGATTCGAGAAGGGCTTCGTGGGCTTGCGGCCGTCCGGCAAGCGCAGGTGGCACCAAGATCGACGACCCGAGGCTCGCGCTCTCGCGGGGTGCACCGGGGCCCCGCACTTGCCACTGCACGACCCGCATCGATTCGCGCAGCGACTTGGCGAGTGTCTCGGCGTTCGCGGCTTCGAAGAAGCGTCCTCCGGAGCTCGTGGCGAGATTGCGGACGTCGTCCATACGCGATGCACGGTCCGTCGTCGTCGCGGTGAATCCGAATCCGACGACATCGATTCGCAGCGGCACGCGGCGACGGCCGTTCTTCCGGGCGAGTTGATCCTCCACGGCCGACGCCGTCACGTATCGGCCACCAGTTTGATCGTTCGCGCCGTCGGTGACGACGAGAACATGACCGGGAATATCCGTGCGCCCCCTGTCGAAGTCGGTTTCCAAGGCCTCCGAGATCGAGAGATAGAGCGGCGTTTCGCCGCCGGGTTCGATCGGTGCGAGCATCATCCCGATCCGTTCCACGGTCGCGGGCGTGAGCGCCTGCATCGGGAGAACCTGCTCGACGTCGTCGCCTGGCACCAAGGTGAACGGCATGCCGGCACGATCGGCCGCGGCCTTCGCGGCGGCGCCGGAACTCGTCAGCCCGGCGACGTACTTGCCCTCCTTGTCCCTCGACCACTTCGTACGGTGGCCGTAGAGCCAGAGAGACACATCCCACCGCCCGGATTTGGTCATGCTCGAGAGGAGTTCGGCAACCGCTGCTCGGCCGGCGTCGAGCCTCGTCCGGCCATCGGCCAAGCGCTGGCCCATGCTGCCGGAGCAGTCGAAGATGATCGCCACCGATTGTGCCTGCGGCAGATCGCCGCGGACCGTGATTCGTGTCGGAAGCGGAGGAGACGCTTCCCACTCGACCGTCCGTGCGGCGGCGGCAGCTGCGACCGGCAACCCCACGATCATGCGGTGACCGCGATACCAGGCGGTCATGTCGAGGACCGCCGTGCGATTCAATTCGATGCCATGGGCGGCAGCTGGGTCGAGTTGCCAAGGA
>JBIIQL010000065.1:0-10815 GCA_044342095.1 Pirellulales bacterium | reverse complement strand
CCTTCGCCTCCCCCTTCCCTTCCCCGTCAGCGCCGAAAAACTCCCGGACGGCCTCGAGGGAATCGAGCCGGACGCTGCGCCGGTCGCGGAACTCCCGCGCCCGATCGAAGAGTCCCTGCTGGATCTCGCCGAGGAGGTCGGCCGCGGTGGCGGCGAAGCGATCGATCGGCACGCTCGTCCGTTCCTTCGGGCCGCGGTCGCGGCGCATCACGCTCACGGTGCCGGCGGCGAGGTCGCGGGGGCCGATCTCGACGCGCAGCGGCACCCCTTGCTTGACGTGTTGCCAGGTCTTCTCCCCCCCGCGAATGTCGCGCGAGTCGGTCCGGACGCGGATCGGCTCCGCGCCGAAGCGGGCCTCCGCGAGGCCGGCCTCGATCTGTCGGCAGGCAGCCAGCACCGCCTCCTTCTCCTCCGGAGTGCGGTGGATGGGGAGGAGCACCACCTGGGTCGGGGCGATCCGCGGCGGGAGGACGAGGCCGTCGTCGTCGGAGTGGGTCATGATCACCGCGCCGATCAACCGCGTGGACACTCCCCACGAGGTCGTCCAGCAGTATTCCTCGCTGCCCGACGGCCCGGCGAACTTGATCTCCTGGGCGTGGGCGAAGTTCTGGCCGAGGAAGTGTGAGGTGCCGGCCTGGAGCGCCTTGCCGTCCTGCATCATCGCCTCGATCGAGTAGGTGTCGACGGCGCCTGGGAACCGCTCCGCCGAGGGCTTGGGGCCGCGGATCACCGGCATGGCGAGATCCCGTTCCGCGAAGGTCGCGTAGACACCGAGCATCCGCAGCGTCTCCTCGACCGCCTCGGCGCTCGTCGCGTGGGCGGTGTGCCCCTCCTGCCAGAGAAACTCGGCGGTGCGGAGGAAGACCCGGGGGCGCATCTCCCAGCGGACGACGTTGGCCCACTGGTTGATCAACAGCGGTAGGTCGCGCCACGACTGCACCCAGCGGGCGAACATCGCCCCGATGATCGTCTCACTCGTCGGCCGAACGATGAGCGGCTCCTCGAGCTTCCCGGTGGGGATCAGCTTCCCCTCCGGCGAGAGTTCGAGACGGTGGTGCGTGACGACGGCGCACTCCTTGGCGAAGCCCTCGACATGCTTCGCCTCCTTCTCGAGGTACGACAGCGGAATGAAGAGGGGGAAGTAGGCGTTCTGGTGGCCGGTCTCCTTGAACATCCGGTCGAGGATCGCCTGCATCCTTTCCCACATCGCATAGCCGAGTGGCTTGATGACCATGCAGCCGCGGACCGGCGACTGCTCGGCGAGATCGGCCGCCTTCACGACCTGCTGATACCACTCCGGGTAGTCCTCGGCGCGGGTGGGGGAGATTGCGTGATCGGCCATGGGGGTCTCCGGACGGGGCTGTCGTGGGGGGCGGGGTGCGGGAGGAAAGCGGCATGAACGTGGTGGCGGGATTGTAGTCGCTGAGCGGTTTTTCCGCGGCGGCTGCGGCACGCCGGCGTGGGGCCTGATAAAATCGGACCGGTTCCCGCTCCTGCCGCCAACCCCATCCGGATCCTGCATGTCGCCCGCCGATCCCCCGCACCGTGCGGCCCGCCCCCCGTCCCAGCGACGGCGAGTCACGGAACTGGCGCCGCAGACCGCGGTCGATCAGGTGTTCCTCGCCACCCACAAACAACTCCGCCCCAACCGCAACGGCCAGCTCTACCTCCAGGTCGAACTCGCCGACCGGAGCGGATCGATCACCGGGAGGATGTGGAACGCGTCGGATGCGGAGTTCGAAGCCTTCGACGACGGTGACTACGTCCGCGTCGACGGGATGACGCAACTCTATTCCGGCAATCTCCAACTCATCATCCAGGGGATCGGGCGGGTCGATCCGCGGGTCGTCGACGAGTCGGAGTTTCAGGTGCTTTCGAAGGCCGACGTCGCCCGCCTCCGGGGGGAGTTGGCTGCGCTGTTGGCGACGATCCCGTCGGGTTCGCTCCGCGAGCTCGCCGACGAGGTCCTCGCCGACGAGGCCTTGATGACGGTCTTCTGCCGCTGCCCGGCCGGGGTCAAGCACCACCACGCCCATGCCGGTGGACTCCTCGAGCATGTCGTCAATCTCCTCCGCCTCGCCGACCGGGTCGCCCCGCTCTATCCGGCGATCGACCGCGATCTCCTCCTCGTCGGCGTCCTCTTCCACGACCTCGGCAAGACGCTCGAGTTGGAGAGTGAGAACGGCTTCTCCTATACCGACGCCGGCCAGCTCCTCGGGCATGTCCTCCTCGGGCTCGAACAGCTGGAGGCGAAGATCGTCGCGGTCGAGGCCCGCACCGGCCGGCCGTTCGACGTCGATCTGGCGGTGCGGATCAAGCACATGGTGGCGAGCCATCACGGCCAGTACGAATATGGCGCCCCGAAGCTCCCGATGACCCTCGAGGCCCTCGCGCTCCACCACCTCGACCACATGGATGCCAGGCTCGCCGGTGTGCTCCAATTGCTCCAGAACGAAGCGGCGATCGACGGTGGTTGGACCCAATACCAGCAATCGCTCGGACGGAAGTTCTTCCGCGGGCGCGGTTCATGACGATCCCAGCCGGGGGTGATTCCCGACCGAACGTGGAGGCCACCGATGCCTGAGGATGACCGGGGACGATCGGCCGATGGCCGTCGGGAGCGCCGCGCGGTGGGCCCACCGGCCTCCGCCGGCCGACCGGGGAGCCCCCCGGCCGCGGGCCGCGACGACGTCATCGGTGTCTTTCGCCGCGCTGCCGGGGGCTACGGCTTCGTCCATCCGCTGAACGCTGCCGCGGGAAGCCGAGAGGGGGATGTCCATGTCGCCCAGTCGGCGTGCCTCGACGCGGTCAACGGCGACACCGTCCGCGTCCGGCTGTCACGGGGGCGTGATTTTCGCCGCCCCGGCCCGTCGGGCGAGATCGTCGAGGTGGTCACGCGGGCGAAGACGCGGTTTGTCGGCAGTTTCTTCGTCGCCGCCAACTCGGGCTGGGTGCAGATCGACGGCACGTCGTTTCCGCGGCCGGTATCGGTCGGTGATCCCGGGGCGAAGTCGGTGCGGGAGGACGACAAGGTCGTTGTCGAGGTCGTCCGCTTCCCCACCCATCTCCGGGATGGCGAAGGGGTGATCATCGAGGTCCTCGGGAAGGCGGGAGAGCCAGGGGTCGACACCCGTTCGATCATCCACGAGTTCGGTCTCCCCGGTCCGTTCTCCGACGAGGTCCTCGACGCCGCCCGGGCGCAGGCGGCCCTGTTCACCGAGGAGGTTCCGGCCGACCGACGGGATCTGACGGCGCGGACGATCATCACCATCGACCCGATCGACGCCCGCGATTTCGACGATGCGATCTCGCTCGAACGTCTGGATCGCGATCACTGGCTGCTGGGCGTCCATATCGCCGACGTCGCCCACTTCGTGCCGGAGGGGGCGCCGGTCGACCAGGAGGCGCTCGCCCGTGGCACGAGCGTCTATCTTCCCGACCGGGTGATCCCGATGCTTCCGGAGATCGTCTCCAACAATCTCGCCAGCCTCCAGCCGGGGCGGGTGCGCTACGCGCGAACCTGCTGGATCGAGTTCACCGCCGACGGGATCCCCGTCCACACCGACGTCGAACGGACGGCGATCCGCAGCTGCCGTCGTTTCACGTACGAGGAAGTCGACCAGTTCCTCGCCGACCCGGCCACCCCCGAGGTCGAGATGACCGGCGAGGTCCGCACGCTCCTCGGGCGGATGCGCGATCTGGCCCGCATCCTCCGCCGCCGGCGGAAAAATCGCGGCGCGCTCGAGCTCGACATGCCGGAGGTGAAAGTCGACCTCGACCGGGATGGACGGGTGTCCGGCGCGCATGTCGTTGCCAACACCGAGAGCCATCAGATCATCGAGGAGTTCATGCTCTCGGCGAACGAGGCCGTCGCCGAGAAATTGTCCGCGGCCGGGGCTGGATTTCTCCGCCGCATCCACGCTCCCCCCGATCCGCGCAAGCTCCGCCAGCTGACGGAGTTCGTCTCCGAGTTGGGGTTCGAGGTCGACACGCTCGAGAGCCGGTTCGAACTCCAGCGTCTTCTCGGCCTCACCCGTGGCCGACCCGAGGAACATGCGGTCCATTTCGCCGTCCTCCGGAGCCTCGCCAGGGCCGTCTACGGGCCCCAGCCGGAAGGGCACTACGCCCTGGCGAGCGACTGCTACTGCCATTTCACCTCGCCGATCCGTCGCTATCCCGATCTCGTCGTTCACCGCGCCCTCGACAAACTGGCGCGGGGACGGCGGGCTCCCGAGGACGGGCTGGTCGATCTCGGGCTCCATTGCTCCACCCTCGAACGCCGTGCCGAGGCTGCCGAACGGGAGCTTGTGAAGCTCAAGCTCCTCCTCTTCCTCTCCTCGAGGATCGGCACCGAGATGGAGGCGGTCGTGACGGGGGTGGAACCGTTCGGCCTCTTCCTCCAGGGGCTCGAACTGCCGGCCGAGGGGCTCCTCACCCTGGCCGACCTCCCCGCCGACACCTACCGCTTCGAACGCGCCAGCCACACCCTCGCGGGGCGGCGTCCGGGGCAGTCGTGGCGTCTCGGCGATCGGGTCGGTGTGGCGGTCAAGAAGGTCGACCTCGACCGGCGGATGCTCGAGTTCCGGTTCGTCGGTGACCGGGGGAAGGCCCCGCCCGGGCTCCGCGCCGCCCGCCACGTGAAGGGATCGCGGCATGCCCGCAAGACGCAGGGCAAGGTGAAGAGCAAGGGCAAGTCGAAGGCGAAGGGGAAGGCCAAGGGACGACGCGGCCGCTGACCGGGTGAGCCTCTCTCCCTCGGTTGATGCCGCGCTTCGTGGCGGGATCGCGCGGCATCCCTACAATCGGGCAGCCTGGCCCTGCCTCCATCCCGAAAACGACCGAACGACAAGGAACGCTCCCGTGAGTGAGTCGGCGATGCCCCCCCTGCCCCGACCGCAGACCCTCCGCGAGACCGCGCTGTGCTCTTGGCATGCGGCACACGGTGGCCGCATGGTCGATTTCGCCGGCTGGAACATGCCGGTCCAGTACACCTCGATCGTCGACGAACACCTCGCGACTCGGTCGTCCGTCGGCCTGTTCGATGTCTCGCACATGGGGCGACTGTCGGTCACCGGCCCTGGAGCGCTTGCGTGGCTCGAGTCGATGTTGACGAGAAAAGTTGCCGGGATCGTTCCCGGGCAATTCCGCTACACGCTCGTCACTGCCGATGCCCCGGCGGCGCTTGTGATCCTCGACGACGCGCTCGTGAGCCGGGACACCGATGCCGCCGACGGCACGCCGCGGATGGGACTGGTCGTCAATGCCGGAAATCGCGAACGGGTCGTGGCCTGGCTCCGTTCCCGGCTTCCCGCAAGCGGCGTCGAACTCGTCGACCACACTCTCGACACCGCGATGATCGCCGTCCAGGGGCCAAGCGCGGTCGACGTCGTCGCCGGGCTCTCTCCGGCGGGCGATGGCGTGCGGATCCGCGCTTTGGGGAATTACCGGGGGACGGCGGCCACGGTCGCCGGCCATGCCGCCGCCGTGAGTCGCACGGGATACACGGGCGAAGATGGTGTCGAGGTGACGGTGGCGGCGAAGGACGCGGTGGCCGTCTGGGAGGCGATCCTCGCCGCTGCGGCCCCGCTCGGTGGCCGCGCCTGCGGACTCGGCGCCCGCGACACCCTCCGCCTCGAGGCGGGGATGCCGCTCTACGGCCACGAACTCCTCCCCCACAGCGATCCGTTCGCCCTCGGGCTCGGATTGGCGGTGAATCTCGAGGGGCGAACGTTCCCCGGTAGCGTGGCCCTGGCCACGATGAAGGCAGGGAAGCCGGCGCGGGTCCGGGTCGGGCTCGATCTCGGATCGAAGCGATCGGCCCGCGAAGGGAACATCGTCCTCGGCGGTGTCGGCTCCACACCTGCCGGCGGCGACGTCGGGGTCGTGACGAGTGGGAGCTTCGCTCCTACGATCGGCCACGCCGTGGCGATGGCCATGATCGACACGGCCCTGGCGGCGGAGGGAACCGCCGTCGAGATCGCGATTCGCGATGCCCGCCAACCGGCCCGCGTGGTCGGCTTGCCGTTCCACCGCCGGCCGGCGGGTGGTGGAAAAACGTCGGCTGGGGGATGATGATCAGCGACCATTCGAGGGTGGTCGTGGAGGACGGGGGCCGAAAGAGACCCAAGGTTCGGTGGATCAGCAACACGAGGAGCGACGGCGATGCAGCAGGACGTGCGGTTCGCGAAGTCCCACGAGTGGATCAGTCCCGTGGTTGGCGGTGTGGCGACGGTCGGGATCTCGGCGTATGCCGTCGAGGCGCTCACCGATCTGGTGTTCATGCAACTGCCGACGGTCGGCCGGAAGGTAAAGGCCGGGGAGTCGATCGGTGAGATCGAGAGCGTGAAGGCGGTCAGCGATCTCTACGCGCCGGTGTCGGGAGAGATCGTGGAGGTCAACACGTCGCTCCCCGATCAACTCGAGACCCTCGGGAAGGACCCATTCGGCGCGGGTTGGATTGTGAAGATCCGTCCCGATCAGCCGGCCGAACTCGACGCGCTTCTCGACCGGGCGGCCTACGAGGCTCTCATCGGCAGCCAGCCCCACTGAGACGCCCCCCTTGAACCGAGCCTCTGACCCCTCGTCCGCAGCCCATACCCGGCCGGTGATAGCTTGGTGGGATCCGCCGGCCGACGGCGCCACGAACATGGCACTCGACGAGGCTCTGGCCGCGGAGGCTGCGCGTCTGGACCGGGTGCTCGTTCGCATCTCCACTTGGTCGGAGCCGACGCTTTCGCTCGGCGCCTTCCAGGCGATCGCGGAGGCGCGGGCACTCCGCGGGCTGGAGGGGGTGAAAATCGTCCGTCGGCCGAGTGGCGGCGGCGCGATCCTTCACGGCAGCGACGTCACCCTCGCGGTGGCCGTGCCGCGGCTTCACCCCACCGGCGGCACCCAGCAACTCTACGACGCGGTTCATGGGGCGCTCGTCGCCGAGTTGATGGCGCGGGGTGTCGCGGCGGGCTTGTCGGCGGGGCGCGCACGGGAGGCGCGGTCGGGAAGTGATCCGGGGGCCAGCGGGGATGTCGCTTCCGGGACACCGGCGGAAGGGCCCCTCCTCTGCTTCGATCGGCGGGCGGTCGGGGATGTGGTCCTGCCGGTGGCCGATGGCCGCTTCGGCAGCGACTCGAAGATCCTCGGCAGTGCCCAGCGGAGGCTTCGGGGGGCGGTCCTCCAGCACGGCAGCCTGCTCTTGGGGGCCAATCGCCTCGTGGCGGAGGATGTCCGCCATCCCGGCCTTGACCAGCTCCAGCCGATCGCGGGATCGGACGTGGGGTGGAGGGGCGGGTCTTTCGAGGGAACGGCGCTCGTTCGCGGCTGGCTCGCCCGGCTTGCGGCCACCCTTGGAGACGGACTTGAGACGCCCGCAGGCCGGTTTTTACCCTCCCCGGAGGCGGGGTATGAGGAGGGCCTGGAGCGATTTCGACAAGACAGTTGGAATGCTCGTCGTTAAGATAAAAGGCTTGGAGAGCATGGGCCCAGGGGCAGTGACCGTTCTCCTTGGAAATCCAGACCGTCGCGAAGCCGACGTGACCTCTGGTCACGGGCGGGCTGGTTTTGTTAGGAATCTATGAGTGTTTCGGCGGCCTGCCGGTCCGCGTGGGCCGGTGGGGATGGCAGAGGGTCGGTCTCGCGTGGGGGGAGACAGCCGCACCATGATCACGAAGTTGATCGTCGCCTCCGGCAAGAGTGCCGGCCGTTCGATCGCCATCAAGAAGAACACGCTCCTCATCGGCCGCGCCGAAGAGTGTGACGTTCGTCCCTTGAGCGAGGACGTCAGCCGGCGTCACGCCGCCGTCCATGTCGGCCCGGCTGACGTTTGGGTCGAGGATCTCGGGAGCCGGAACGGAACGTTCGTCAACGGGGTGCGGATCGCCGCGAAGACGAAGGTCGTGTCGGGAGATCTGATCCGTGTCGGCGCCCTCGAACTGACCGTTTCGTGTTCGGAACCCGCGGCTCAGGCGGGGGGGGATCAGGACGTGTCGAAGTGGCTGATGGCGGATGACGCTCCGGCCGGCATGTTCGACACCACCCGTTCCCTGCGGGCCACATCCGAAGGCGTGAAGGCCACGACCATCGGCCCTGGCGATGCCGACTCCAGCAGCATCCATTCCGCCGCGGCCGGCTCGGACGACGTCCATGGCTCGACGATCTCCGGGATCGCAGGGGATGGTCCCGCGACTACCCTGTCAGGGTCGGTCACCGCCAAGAACAGTGGCAGCTCGACGAAGGTCGGCCAGACCGTGGGCGACACGAAGTCGGACAGTTCGGTCGCGATCGATGCGGTCAAGCAGTCGCACGCCAAGCCCGGCTCGCTCCCCCCTTCCGCACAGAAGGGGACGGTCAACTCGCGGGATGCGGCGGCCGAGGCGCTGAAGAAGTTCTTCGGCAACCGCTGAGCGGTTCGGCATCGCTCCGCCACGGCTCTGGGCAAGGGCTGGGGCGCCGGGCGGAATGGTCGGGATGGAACGGTTGTGCCGGCAGAAAAGCTTCCCTGATCGGAAGCTTTTTCCCAAAAAGCCGGACCGGCGCCGCCGGAGGCGGGAATACTTCCGGCAGAGTTTCGCCAGCCGCCCCAGTTTCCCGACGAGGAGATCCGTCGATGCCCGCCACCGTCACTGCCAACTGCCCGACCATCGAGAGCCCCGCCCGCCGTGACACCTCGGCCGGCCCCCACCGCGGTCCGAAGGGGCCGCGTCGCCGTCGGTTCATCGATCCCACGACCTGTGATCGCGACTACGGTCCAGAAGAGGTCGAGTTCATGCAGGCCCTGGAGCGTTACAAGCGGGCCAGCGGCCGGATGTTCCCGACCTGCAGCGAGATCCTCGAAGTGGTCCGCTCCCTCGGCTATCAGCGCAATCTCCCCGCCTGACCGACGGTCGGGGGTGGGGGGTCGGTGGGCGAGGGGAATTGGTGGGGCTGGGGGGACGGTGTTTCCCCCCTGGACTTGCCGGGGGGCAGCCTGGCGGGTACCGTCCGCCGCCCTGTCGCCCCGCCGGGATGCCCGTCGTGCCCCCTCAACCGCTCCCCACGCCGCTGCCATCGTTCCGCGCGAGCGCTTTCGCCCTCGCGGCGGCGGTCGTGCTTTCGATCGGCTGCGGGTCGTTCAAGCGGAACGAGAATGCCGAGGGGGTGAAGCTCTATCAGCAGGGCAACTATCTCGGCGCCGTGAACCATTTCCAGCAGGCGCTGGCCCAGCAACCGGGCAGCCCGGACTGCTTCTACAACCTCGGCGCCACGTACCATCAGCAGGCGAAGGTCTTCGGTAAGGCGAGCGACTGGCGATCGGCGGAGCAGTACTACCACCTCTGTCTCTCCCGGAACCCGAACCACGATGCCTGCCAACGGGCGCTGGCGGTGCTTCTCGTCGAGGAGCAGCGGAGCCCGGAGGCGATCGCTCTGCTCGAGGATTGGTCGCGTCGACAGCCGAACAACCCCAACCCGCAGATCGAACTGGCCCGTCTCTGCCAGGAACATGGTGACCTCCGCGAAGCGGAGAATAGGCTCGTCGATGCGTTGGCGATCGATCCTTCGAATCCGCGAGCGCTGGTGGCCCTCGGGCAGATCCGCGAGGCGACCGGCGACAGGAATCAGGCGCTGGCGGACTACTCCCGTGCGCTGTCGGTCGACGGCGTGCAACCGGTGGTCGCGGCCCGCGTGGCGACGCTCGCCGGCGCCGCGCCGACCGCCACCGTCCGGACCGCCGCCTTGCCAACGAACCCGGCCGGGCTCCAGGTCACCGCCCCTCCCCCCATCGGCGGAGTGCCGGTGTCGGCCCCCGCCTCGGCATGGGGGCCCGCGCCCGCGGCGCTCCCGCCGGGCGTCCCGGACGGTTTCCCCGCCCCCCAGCCGGGCTCCGCTGCGGCGGCAGTTCCCGCCCGTTGACCCTTCCCGCAGCGGGTCCTATCCTGCGGCGTTCCTGGGACACCGATGGCTCGGCTTTCGGTGACGGGGGGCATTCCGCCTGCTCCCCCTTCCCCCGGGGGAACGCCGGATGGCGTTGGTCCCCGGTGTCCATGCAGCCACGGGCGGATCAAATGCCCCGGGAGCCACGGCACCGCTGGGCGGAATGGAGAGCACCCGAGTGATGGATCGCACAACGCCGACTGCCGGGACCATGGATCGCGTCTTCAACTTCTCCCCTGGCCCGGCGGTTCTCCCGCTCGAGGTGCTCGAGCGTGCTCGGGACGAGATGCTTTCCCTCCCCGGAGTGGGCATCTCCGTGCTCGAGGTCAGCCACCGGAGTCCCCCCTTCGACCGGATCCTCGAGGAGACGCTCAGCGATCTCCGCACCCTCCTCGGGATCGGGGACGATCACGAGGTGATCCTCGTTCAGGGTGGTGCAAGCCTGCAGTTCTCGATGGTCCCGATGAACCTTCTCCGCGGTCAACCGGGGCCCGCCGACTATTGTGTCACCGGCACCTGGGGGCACACCGGGGCGAAAGAGGCGCGGCGCGAGGGGCGCGTCCATGTCGCCTGGGACGGCGAGTCCTCGAACTACGATCACCTTCCGGCGGCCGGTGAACTCGAGCTCTCTCCTGATGCTGCTTATCTCCATGTGACGAGCAACGAGACGATCCAGGGGGTGCAATGGAAGCATGACCCCGTCTTCGGCAGCGCGCCGCTTGTGTGCGATTGCTCGAGTGATTTCCTCTCCCGCCCGATCGATGTGGCGAAGTACGGGCTGATCTACGCCTGTGCCCAGAAAAACGCCGGCATCGCCGGGGTGACCGTCGTGATCATCCGCAAGGATCTTCTCGAGCGCTCGCGGGACGATCTGCCGACGATGCTCGACTACCGGACCCACGTGAAGAACGG
>JBIIQL010000100.1:0-9046 GCA_044342095.1 Pirellulales bacterium | reverse complement strand
GAGGTAGTCCCCGATCTCGAGATCGGGGAGTTGCTCGGCGAGGCTGATCGTGTCGAGGGCGTCGCAGGTCGGCCCGAACACGGCGCAGAGCTTCGGCGACCCCTTCTTGAAGCTCTTCATGTGGTAGGTGCAGTGGTCGAAGATCACGCCGGAGTAGGTGTGATAGACGCCGTCGTCGACGTAGTAGCAGGTCTTGTCGTTGCGAAACGCCTTGCCGATGATCTTCGACACCGCCCAGCCGGCCGACGCGACGAGAAACCGCCCCGGTTCGGCGAGGATCTCGATGGGCTCGGGGAAGAGCCGGTCGAGCTCGTGGTTGATCGACTTGGCCAGCGTGGAGAACTCCGGCACGCTGTCATCGTAGGCTGCCGGGAATCCGCCACCGATGTCGAGAATCTTGAGCTCGAAGCCGCGGCTCTTCGCCTCGGCGAACACGCCGGCGCAGAGGTGGAGGGCTTGGATGTAGTTCTGCGGGTTCGTGCACTGGCTGCCGACGTGGAACGAGAGCCCCTCGACGACGAGGTCGTGCTCGTGGGCATACTCGATCAGCTCCACGGCCTCCCCCGGCAGCGCGCCGAACTTGCTCGACAGTTCGACCATCGAGCCGGTGTTCGGCACCCGCATCCGCAGCGCGAGCCCGGCGTGCGGGGCGTGCTTGGCGATCTTCTTCACCTCCTCGTGGTTGTCGTAGGTGACGAGGGGGCGGTATTGGTCGAGCTCACGGAGCGTCTCCGTCGGCTTGATCGGATTGGCGTAGATGATCTTGTCCCAGATGAAGTCCTGGCGGGCCTTCTTGGGGAGATGCTCGATGAACTGGTGAACGGTGTGAAACTCCTGCATGCTCGCCACGTCGAAGCTTCCGCCGGCCTTGTAGAAGGTTTCGACGATCGCCGGGTCGCTGTTGACCTTCACGGCGTAGTAGACCTGCACCCGGGGAAAGTGCTTGCGGAAGGTGGCGTAGTTGCGGCGCAGTTCGGCGTGGTCGACGACGAACAGCGGCGTGCCGTGGGTCTTGGCGAGCTTGAGCAGGGCGGCGGGAGTCATGCGGCTTTCTGTCAGCCTCCGTCGGGGAGCAGGAAGTTCTTGAACTGCCAGGGATCGTCTTGGTCGCGTCGGGCGGCGACTTGGCCGCGGAACGGGTCGTAGGATCGCTTCAGGGGCGTCCAGTCGGACTGCATCGAGATGAACTTGCCGAGATAGGGTTTGGCGATGCCGAGAACATACTCGTGGGGAAGGTCGTCGGGGAGGAGGACTCCCCGGTCGGGATTCTCGATCATCCACATGGAGGCCGCCACGACGGAGATCGCCACCTGCATCGTCGTGGCGTTTTGGTGGGGCACCAGCCGCCGCGATTCCTCGATCGACAGATCGCTTCCGCACCACCAGCTCGTCAGCGGGTGCCCCATGACGAGGGCGCCAAGGATGTCGGAGCCCGACGTGATCTCGTCGGTCATGATCCGCACCCGCGGCTGGAGATCGTAGTCATAACCGCGCAGTTCGTGGAGGCTGGCGATCGCGGCATCGCAGGGACAGTAGGCGTAGTGAACGGTGGGGCGGTAGACGGTCACCCCGTGATCATCGCGCACCGAGAGCTTTTCGGTGATGCTGAAGGCCTCGCCGTGGCGGACCACCATCCCGACGATCTCGTAGTGCGGCACCCAACTCGAGACGAAGGTGTTCATCCCCATCCGCGCCAGACCGATCTGGCTGCGGGGGCCCTCGGGGTGCTCGAAGGCCCGGTCGGGGAGTTCCTTTTCGTGCGTGCCCCAGCCCATCTCGGCGGTGGTCGTTCCCTCCTCACGGAAACCTTCGACGCTCCAGGTGTTGACGAACTCGTCGACCTGCTTGGGGCGGTCGGAGATCTGCGTGTCGCGCTCGCTGCAGTGGATCACCTTCACGCCGAGCTCGTGGGCGAGATGGTTGAAGGCGCGCGTCCGGGCGAGCTCTCGGATCTGCTCCGCCTTCCTGCCGGTGAACTTCCGCTCCTCGAGGCAGCGCGTGGCGATGTCGAGGAGGGCGTGCTTCGTGAAGTGGCTGATGAGACCGGGATTGGCGCCGTGCTCGAGGACGGCCGATGGACCGGGCGTACTCCAGTTGGCGATCATCCGGCGGAGGTTCATGTGGCGCCAGTAGAGCGTCAGCTCGTTCGGCTTCGCCGTCACGGCATGCTCGTACGGATCCCACAGCTCCACGGAAGTGTTGAGGTAGAGCACCCCCTGGTGATGGCACCACTGCACGATCTCGCAGCCGTCGATGTTCCAGGCGAGATCGATGAGGAGATCACCGGCGGAGAGGTGCTTGCCGAGGATCTCGCCGAGGTTGTCGGCGGTGATCCGCTCGCGCACAAACCGTACGCCGCGCTCCATCCACGGGCGGATCGCCGACTCGAGGGGCTCGAAGTCGAGGATCGTGATGTTGTGGGCCGGCACCCTGATGTGGTCGAGGAGGATCGGCAGGGTGCAGCGGGCCACGGCGCCGAAGCCGACGAACAGAATCCGGTGGGGGAAAACGAGCATCGCGTGTCCGCCGCGCGCGTGGGGCTGAAATCCCCCGCCGAGCCGCCGCGCGACGACCGGGAGGAAGGGCAGAGTATATCGACCGGGGGGGGCGGCTGCCGCCGTGGGTGTGGCGCGCGGCCATGGGGCCCGCGAACGCCGCTTTGGCGGCCTGCCCGGGCTGGTCGGAGAGGCCGATCCGGGCCGGATGATACGCGGGCAACCGCGCGATGGTTCACCCCGGGCCGAGGATCGGGTCTGAAACGCAGCGGGCGGGCCTCAGGGCCGCGCGGTTGGCGGCGCCGGATTGAGATCGACGAACACCTCGTCGCCAACGGCGATCCGCACCAGCGGCTCCGGGTCGAACTCCACCGTGAGGCTGCCACTGACACGCTCCCAGACGACCCGCGTCACACTCCCGATCCGCACCCCCCTCGCCTCTTCTCCGGCCTCGGCCACCATGCGGAAAACCGGATCGCCGAGAGCGACGTTCGGGCGGAACTCGAGCCCGCCATCGCGGCCGACATGGCTCGGCGTGTCGCCGAGATAGGCTGCGTCGAGGCTCTCGATGACCTCGAAGGTGAAGGGCGTGCCGTGTGGGGCCCGGGGCCGGGGCGCCTCGAGATCGTCGGCCACGGCGGCGTCGGTCGGGCCGATGCCGGTGAGGCAGGCCAGGAGCAGCCCACCGAGGAGGATCGCCAGTGTGGAGCGACGGCATCCGGCCTGTGGCTGATACATCGAAGCCCTGTCGGGAATGGAGGACACGGGCGTGCTGAAGCGGAGAAGCCGCTGCATCGCCTGGAAGTCGTCAGGGGGTGTTATCGACGGCCATCCGACCGAGCGCATCGGCGCCGGAGCGGATCGCGAAGCTGACCACCATCGGCGCTGCGACGAGGATCGCTGCCGCAGCGACGAGAACGACGACGAGAAAGAACGCATCATGCCGATTCATGGAACTCTCCAACCGGGGGGAGTTCTCCGACGCCCCCCCACCGTCTCCGCCGAGGGCATCTTATAGGATTTCGGCGGGCGACTCCGCAACATCGACAACGACACCGACAGGCCAATCCGTGCACGGGATGAACAGGCCGTTGCCAGGGACGGTTAGGATTCGATGAGCGTCGTCCGATGAAGGGGCGGGAGCCGGGAAGTGTCGCCCCATGACGGGGCGAGAGAGGGGAGGGCTCGATGTCGACGTTTGGCCATTGGATTGCCCTGGCGCTCGCCGGCGGACTCGGCACGGTGGCGAGGGCGGGCGTCACCATCCTGGCCACGCGTCTCTTCGGAACCGGGTTTCCCTGGGGGACGGTTGCCGTCAATGCCCTCGGCGCGCTTGCTTTCGGCGTGATCGTCGGAGCGACCAGGTCGCGCGTCGTCCTGCCGCAGGGGATCGAGACGATCCTCCTGGTTGGCCTCCTGGGCGGGTTCACGACTTTCTCGAGCTATGCCTTCCAGGCGGTCGAGTTGTGGGAATCGGGGCGGCCAGGGCTGGCCGTGGCCTCCGTCGTGGTGTCGAACCTGCTCGCGTTCGTCGCCGTCTGGGGGGGGCTGAAGCTGGCGGGGTGAGGGCTTTCGGGCGGGCCAAAGGAGACTGGACAGTCTGGCTTGAAGGCATTGGTCACGAACCCGACCCAAGCGTATCCTTCGAGTCAGGGACGGGTTTCGGCAGGTGCTCCTGCCCCCGTTCCACGCGTGGAATCAGAGGCCGCGATCGACGTTCCGATCGCCGGCCGCTGCCCCGAGACAGGCAACCCTCGCAGGGAGAGATGCATGAAGGCTGCAGGCTGCGGACTCACCGGTCGACTGGTTCGGGAACTGGCCTCGATCGTGGCTCTCTTGCTCGTCACCCCGCTTGCCATCCTGGGGTCTGCCGGTCTCGCTCTGGCCGACGACGGCGCCGCGGCCGTGGCTGAGCCCCCTCCGGCCGCCGAGGCGAAGCCCGCCGCCGACCCAACGCCTGCCACCCCGCCGGCGCCCGCGGCCGAAGCCCCTCCCGCCGAAGCGAAGCCGGCGGAGGCGAAGCCTGCCGACGAGAAGATCCCCGATGCGAAGGCCACCGAGAAGCCCGCCGACGCCGAAGCCACGCGTGCCGACAAGCGGAAGGAAGCCGAGGCGAAGGCGAAGGCCGAGGCGGCCAAGCTTCAGGTGCAACTCGTGACCATCGGTGGGACGTACGAAGACATCGTCGGCCCCAACGAGTTCGATCCGACGAGCCTGATCATCGGTGGCGCGCCGGGGAAAAGGAAAAGCTTCTACAAGCTCTGTGAACTCCTCGACGAGACGGCGAAGAACCCGAAGATCCATGCCGTCGTCATCGATCTCTCCGACGCCGATCTGACGATGAATCTCGCCCAGCTCGACGAGCTTCTCCGGCGCCTCGGAGCGCTGCGGAAGTCGGGGAAGAAGGTGGGGGCGTGGCTCGAGAGTGCGGAGTCGGCCCACCTCGCGGTGGCGGCCGGCTGCGATCACGTGGCGATGGCCGATCTCGGCGGCGTCGACATCCCGTCGAAGACGATGCAGTCGTATTTCTATCGCGACGCGATGGACCTTCTCGGCCTCAAGGCCTCGGTCGTCCGGGCGGGCAATTTCAAAGGCGCGGTCGAGCCGTATGTGAACTCGGCAATGAGCGAACATCTCCGCCAGCACTACGTCGACATGCTCACGAGCATGAACGACGCCCAGGTGTCGATGATCGCCCGCGGCCGCGGTCTGACGACCGAGAAGGTGCGCGAGCTTCAGAAGCAGCGGCTCTTCCTCCCGGCCGAGGCCCTCGCCGCCGGGCTCGTCGACGAGCTCGCCCCGTTCGGCACGATGAAGGCCACGCTCAACCGCTGGGTCGGCGGAGAGACGAGCTGGGTCGAGGCGGCGGCGAAGCCGAAGAAGGAGATGTCGTTCTTCGAGCTGATGGGAAAAGTGATGTCGGGGGGCGGCCCGGAAAAAGCGGCGAAGGTGACGGAGACCTCGATCGCCGTCATGCACCTCTCCGGCGCGATCGTCGACGGCAAGAAGGAATCTCCCGGTTCGATCGTCTCCGGCCCCACCGTCAAGTCGATCCAGGAGATCAGCCGCGATGACAAGATCAAGGGCGTCGTCGTCCGCATCAATTCACCGGGGGGCTCGGCCACGGCGAGCGAAGCGATCCGCCAAGCGCTCGCGGAGCTTGCCAAGAAGAAGCCGACGGTCATCTCGATGGGAGAAGTGGCCGCGTCGGGGGGCTATTGGGTGGCTTGCCTCGGGGTGCCGGTCTATGCCGAGCGGGGCACACTCACCGGCTCGATCGGCGTCTTTTCGATGAAGATCAGCTACGGCTCACTCCTCAAGCGAGTCGGGCTCCACATGGAGAACATCGCCCTCGATGAGGCGGCCACGGCCTTCGCCGCCGATCGGGGCTGGAATGAGGACGATCAGGCGAAGCTCCAGAAAACGATCGATGACGTCTACGGCCGATTCCTCAAGCTCGTCAGTGAGTCTCGCGGGATTCCGGTCGAGAAGCTCCAGGATCTCGCCGGTGGCCGGGTGTGGTCGGGGAGCCAGGCGAAGGCGGCGGGGCTCGTCGACGAGATCGGCGGCCTCGACGACTGCCTGGCGGCCGTGGCCAAGAAGGCGGATATCGAGAAATACGAGATCATCCACCGGCCGAACGTCTCGGCAGGGCTCGATCTCTCGGTGCTCTTCGGTGATCCCGATGCCAGCAGCCGTCTGGCGGCCCTCGGCGTGTCGCGCGAGGCGATGATCCTCCTCGGCCAGCGCGGCCTGCGGACGGGCGTGATCGACCTCTTCCTCCGCGAGGCGCTCTCGGGCGTCTCAACCCGGCCGACGATCTGGGCGCTCGCCCCGGACGACCTCTCGATCCGCTGACCGGGCCGTTCGCCCCGGACGGGATCACGGTGCGCGGAGCGCGCTTCGGCGGTCGTTGAGGATCGCCTTGATCCGGTCGGGGCCCGGCACTCCGTGGACCTCGATTTCCATGTCGCCCTGCCCTGAGGTCGACACGGCAACGGCGCCGACGCCAAGAATCCGTTGGAGGAGAGTCTGCCTCACCTGAACGTTGCGGATGTCGGCGATCAGGACGTCGTTGGTGTCTTTGCTCAACAGGCCCTTCCGCAGGGTGACGCGTGATTTGGTGATCACAAGCGACGTGGCCTGACAGTGGAGCCACCAGGCGAGGAGAACGACGAGGCCGATCCCGAAGGGGATCAGCGCGCAGCAGATGAGGAACAACACCGGCCGGTTGCGGAACATCGCCGGGTGGTCTTTGTAGAGGACGGTTTCCGACACGGCGGATTCCCCGGGGCGTTGCCGATCGGCCGGCAAGACGGTGGGTGTCAGAGCCTGCGGGTGACGTTGTCGACCGCTGGGCCAGGAAAGACGACCTCGAGCAGGGGGGGCGTGCCGCGTTGGCGATGCACGGCCACGGCGTCGGCGAGGATGCCCTGGTAGATCGCAAGAGCCTCACCGGCCGACGAAAAGGGGAACGCCTCGTGGACGATCACCACCCGCGGCTGATCGGCGAGCCAGGAGAGATCGCGGAGACATTCCTCGAGTGCATCCCAATTGTGCCCGAAATAGCTCGGGAATCGGAGTTTCGCGGCGAGGACGCTGAGGAGTTTCTCCTTCCCGCGAGCCTTGGCGGGAATCCGCACGACGAAGGCGCCTTCAGCGCGGTACGCCGCCGGATCCGCGCTGAACAGGAACGGGCCAGGCGCGTCTGGGGCGTTACTCATCGGATCCGGATCTCCGTGGGGATGCGGCGGAAGGAGCGGTAGTGGTCGGAGGTGTACCAGACCTCGCCCCCCTCGCCGGTGATCAGCCGCTGCGGGCCCGGTCCCGGTTCCTTCGGCGTCGGCACGACCCACTCGCGGTAGTATCCAGGCGGGCGTCGAGGAAGGCGATTCTCGCGGTTTTGAAACGTCGTGCCGTCGTTGGGGAATCGCAACCGTCGGCCGGCCGCGACCCGTTCGATCGTCGGGGCAAGATCGATTTGCCCCCGGTAGATGGTGCGGCCGCTCGAGTCGCGAAGCGACAGCCCGGTGATCACGAGCGCATCGGCGGCGGGAGGTGAGGCCTGCGGCGGCGGCTTCGGTCGGCGCGGCGCGGGGGGAGAGGACGAATCGGCCGGGGCGCGATCGACACGCGAGTCTGCGGGACCGGGGGCATCCGTTCGCGGGGCGGCTTCCGTGAGGGACGGGGCCTCCGCTTCGGCGCGATCGTCGTCGGATGCCGCAAGTTCTGTCGGCGGCGGCGGCGGCGAATCCGGGGCGGGTTGCCGATCGACAGGGATCGGGTCGGGGGCCACCTGCCCCACGAGCCCGTATCGTTCTGCCGCCCAGACCACGGCGAGCAGCGTCAGCCCGATCATCAGCCGGAGGAGTCGGATCCTCCAGGGATCGGTGAACCAGGGAGAGATTCGGGTCGAGAACCTGGGAGGTCGTGCGGACACCCACCCCCTCACTTCCACCCCTGAAAACTCGCACCGTCGGAAGCACCGGGGTGGGGCTGGCACAGCGCTGAGCCTTCCCGCCGATCCGCCGGCGATCCGGGGAACGATCGCCGAAACGCCTTGTTTTCCAGCCTCAAACCGAATCGGGGCGAAAGGATTCGAACCTTCGACCTCCTGGTCCCAAACCAGGCGCTCTAACCAGGCTGAGCTACGCCCCGTCGCCAGGCCCTTCGGCCCAGTCTGGGAAGTCTACCCGAAATCGCTTGGAAACCAGTCCGCGGCCGGTTTTGAGGGTCTCGCCGCCGTGTCGCGCTACGTTTCGCGCCGCAAGCCGATTCGGGGCTTCGCTGCCGAGGAGATACAAAAAGGGCGTCGAGGTGGAACGTCGCCGCTCAGGTGGGATCCGTGGGGGCCCGCTGGATCGGGACTCCCCTCATCCACCCGGCCCCCCGATCAGGCTGTGGACAAAGTGCCGGCCCGAGACCGCACGAGGCGGTCACGAGCGCGTAGCACTCGTGAAAACCGGAGGTTTTCCACGGGCAGTTGGGGCTCAGCCGGTGATCTGACGGAGAAGACGCTGGAACTCGTCGAGATCGCCAAACGGGATCACGATCCGTCCGGCTCCCTTGCCGTTGGCATGGACGACGACTTTCGTACCGAGCGCCCGGCGCAACTGCGCCTCGACGGCCTGCACCTGCGCCGTCCGCTTCGTCGCCGGCCGCCCCGGCTTCCGCTTCACCGCGCCGCTCGGTGTGGCCGAAGCAGCGTCGTCGTCCCCGTCGGCGTCGGCCACGGCCGTCGCCACGCCGTCGTCGTCGGCCAAGGTCGGGTCATCTTCGTCGGCCCGGAGGATTTCCTGTACCTCCCCTTCGATCGCCCGCACTGAGAGCCCCTCGGTGACGATTCGCTGGGCGAGTTTCACCTGCTCGTGCTCGTCGCCGAGCGGGAGGAGAGCCCGGGCGTGCCCCATCGAGATCTCGCCCGCCCGGAGGCGCTGCTGCACTCCCTCGGGAAGCTCGAGGAGACGGATGAGGTTGGTGACGCTCGAACGGTCGATCGAGAGCCGCTTGGCAAGCTCGTCCTGCGTACAGCCCCAGGCGGCGAGGTAGGT
>JBIIQL010000523.1:0-3125 GCA_044342095.1 Pirellulales bacterium | reverse complement strand
CGGCGAGTGGTTTTCCCTGTTCGGAAACCCGCTGCCGCGGTCGCTTCACCCCCGATCCCGCCCGGATCGGGCCTTTGGAAGA
Organism: Pirellulales bacterium; assembly: GCA_044342095.1. Lineage (GTDB taxonomy): Bacteria > Planctomycetota > Planctomycetia > Pirellulales > UBA1268 > QWOP01. The sequence continues at coordinate 3,043 of JBIIQL010000523.1, read as the reverse complement.
CCATTCTTGGGGAATGGTGTAACGGTAGCACGACTGGCTCTGAACCAGTTAGTCTAGGTTCGAATCCTAGTTCCCCAGTTTTGATCTCTCACGCGCCGAGGGGCTTTCGGCACTCGGGTGCGAGCCGCCAGCGGGAGCGTTCCCGGGGTAGGTGGACAACGCCATCGCCCGGGGTTCTTGGCCTTCTCTCACGCGCCGAGGGGCTTTCGGCACTCGGGTGCGAGCCGCCAGCGGGAGCGTTCCCGGGGTGGGTGGACAACCCCATCGCCCGGAGTTCTTGGCCGTCCCTCAGTGCCAGCGGCGGAGCCAGCCGCGGCGCCAGAAGAACCACATCAGCCCCCCCGTCGTCGCGAGCATCATCGCGATCGCCACGAAGGCCCCGTAGCGGAAGCGCAAAAGCGGCATGTTCCAAGGGGAGTCGGTGTCGAAGTTCATCCCGTAGAAGCCGGTGATGAACGTCAGCGGCATGAACAGCGTGGCGATCACCGTCAGCACCTTCATGACGTCGTTCATCCGATTGTTGATGCTCGCCAGATAGATGTCGCGGAGGTCGCTGCCGATCTCGCGGTAGGCCTCCATAAGGTCGAGCAGTTCCATCGTGTGGTCGTAGCAGTCGCGGAAGTGGGCCCGGGCATGATCCCCCACCAGCGACGTCGGTTCGCGGCCGAGGGCGTGGAGGAGGTCGCGCGTCGGCCAAAGGGCGCGTCTGAGCGTCATGAGGTCGTTGCGGACATCGTGGATCCCGGAGAGCGCCCCCCGCGACGGCCGGTCGAGGGCCTCCTCTTCGAGGTCCTCGAGCCGGTCGCCGAACTGCTCGAGAACCGGGAAGTAGCCGTCGATGACCACATCCATCAGGAGCGCACAAAGCGCATCGGCCCCCTCGTGCCCGATCCGCGTCCGCCCATGCCGGATCCGCTGCCGGACGGTGGCAAACGGGTCGTGGGCCGAGCGCTCGCGAAACGTGATCACGTAGCGGTCGCCGAGGAAAATGCAGACCGGATCGGTGACGATCTGCTGCCCGTCATGCCGCACCGTTCGAGCGGCGATGAGCACCTGATGGCCGAAGATCTCGACCTTGGGCCGCTCGTCGGGGGTGACGGCATCCTCGAGGGCCAAGTCATGGATCTCGAAGACATTGCCGATCATCCGCGTCGTGGCCGGATCGTCGAGCCCCTCGATGTCGATCCAGAGCACGGGCCAGGTCTCCCGAGCGATCGTCAGCTCTTCGGCTCGCAGGGCCGTCGATTCCTCGCTCGTCGACGGATCGCACCCGAGGAGCCGGAGAACCGCCGGCGTCGCGCTCCCGGCCGACGTCGCCCCATGCGGGAGCGCACCGGAAAGATCGGGGCGACGGTGACGACGACGACGACGCTGCTTGCGGTGGGCCATGCTCGAAGTTCCCGGGCGTCTTGGCGGGCGCGGCCGGCATTCCCGTGGCGGCCCCCCACGAGGAGAGTCATACTCTCCCGAGCCCGTTTGGGACGATCCCGACAGGCGCCCCCGCCCGATGCCTCGCCATGCCAACGACTCCGATCCCTGAGTCCCCAGACAAGCCGGAGCCAGCCGAGGGCACTTCGCCTGGGCCCGAGGACGCCGTGTCGCCGGTGGGCGAGGCGTTCGCGTGGGCATCGCGGATCCTCGCCATCGGGCTGGCGATGTTCCTCCCCGGCGTCGGCGGCAACTGGCTCGACGCCCGCCTCGGCACCCGATTCCTCGGGCCGGTGGGGCTGATCTTCGGGTTCGCCGCCGCGCTTTTCTGGCTCGTCCAGATCGGCAACAGCGTGAAGCCCCCCCGTCCTAAAAAAGCGAAGCGCTCCCGGATTCCTTCCCCGATTGATCCGTCCGGGAGGGGGGACCGGGCATGAACGAACCAGCCCCGGCCGGCGCCGATGACAGCCGCTCCCAGGCCGAGAACAGGAGAAACACGCTTCAAGGGGCAGGCATTCTCCTCGCCGTCCTCGCCCTCGTTTCAGCCGCAGCGATCGCTCACGGCGGCCCTACGCGACTCGGCGGCGCGGCGTGGCTCCGGGCCGTGGCCATCGTGGCGGGAGTGTGCGGCGTGTCGAGCCTCGGAGGCTGGTTCGTGGCCCGTCTTGGCGCCGGGGGGCCCGCGCTGGCAGTCTCTGGCTCCCTCGGCGGGATCGCTCTCCGCCTTGTCCTGCCGTTGTTCCTCCTCGGCTGGCTCTCAGCCGATCCGGCAGCCATTCCGGCGGCGGGAAGGCTCAGGGCGGCAGGCGCCGGAGGCCTTTTGGTCGTTTTTTACCTCACCCTCCTTGCCACCGACATTCTTCTGCACATCATGTGGGGGCCGAAGGGTCCCCTCCGCCCCCAACCGAGGGCGTGAGACCACCCCCCGACACCGACGCCCGAGATTCAGTCCATGTCCGACCACAACCCGATCTACCACCTCAAGGATTCCTACTTCTTCGAGGTGCCGAAGGCGCTCTGGCGGCGCGACTGGCAGAAACTCGAGGACGTGCCGCAGTTTCTCCGCGCCCCGTACGAACGCGACCATCACCCGATGCCGTCGCTGGCGGAGTTCAACGAGGCGATGTCGGGGAAGGTGCTGATCCCGCAGCCATTCGGCCAACTCGACAGCCTCTACGCGATGAAGTCGGGCCTGGGCATCTCGAAATACATGCTCTTGGAACTCGCCGTCGGCGGCGCGTTGTTGCTGCTTTTCTCGTGGCTGGCCAAGCGAATCGCCTCGGGGGCTCCCGCCAAGGGGCGGCTGGCGAATCTCCTCGAGGTGATGCTCCTCTTCGTCCGCGACCAGATCGCCCGGCCGGCGATCGACGACAAGCATGCCCACGCCGACGAACACGGCCATGTTCACCATGACGGCGACAAGTTCGTCCCCCTCCTCTGGACTCTGTTTTTCTTCATTCTCGGCTGCAATCTCCTCGGCATGGTGCCCTGGGCCGGCTCGCCGACGGCGTCGTTCTCCGTCACCCTTTCCCTGGCCGCAGCGACCTTCCTCGGTGGGTTTGTCGGCGGCGTCAAGGCGATGGGACTGGCGGGCTACTTCAAGAATCTCGTCCCA
>JBIIQL010000522.1:0-3126 GCA_044342095.1 Pirellulales bacterium | reverse complement strand
GCCCGCGGCAGCCAGGTGATCAGGTCGCGGGCGGTCAGCGACAACTCGCCGAGGTCGGCGGCCGCCAGATCGCCCGCCCGGCCATGCACCCAGGCGGCGACGCGGGCGGCTTCGTACGGATCGAAGTGGCGGACCGCACCGGGCGACGCCTGCGGCTGGCAGAAGAGCGCTGCGAGGATCCCGGTGAGGACATCGCCCGAGCCGCCGCTGGCCATGCCGGGATTGCCGGTGGTGTTACGGGCCTGCCTCGAGCCGTCGGTGATCAGCGTGTCGGGGCCCTTGAGGAGGATCACGAATCCACACTCGGCGGCAAGGCTCCCGGCAGCCCCCTCGAGCACCGCGGCCGACGGAGGAGCGCCGGCCGCCGAGCCATCGGCAAGGAAGCGACGCATCTCGCCGGCATGGGGGGTGAGGACGCGGGGGCCGGCATGCGTGGCGAGGGCTTCAGGGTCCAAGCGGGCGAGCCACCAGAGGGCGTCGGCGTCGAACACCGCAGGCCCCGGGAACTCCCGCCACAGCTGCGTCACGATCGCGGACGTGGCCTCGGAGCGGCCAAGCCCTGGGCCAACGGCCAAGGCATCGGCCCGGCCGGCGAGGGCAGCGATCGGCTCGAGGGCGTCGTGGGCGAAGCCGCCGTCGGCCCGGGCCGGGAGGGGGTGCGTCATGACACAGGGATCGAAGCCGGCGGCGATCGATGCCACCCCCTCGGGAGCGGCCAGATCCACGAGCCCCGCACCGCTACGGAGGGCCGCCATCGCCGCCAGGGCCGGGGCTCCGGCCATCCCGGCGGCCCCCCCCACGACAAGCACCCGGCCGTAGTCCCGTTTGCTCGAATCCCGCCGTCTGGCGGCGAGCCGAGGGAGATCGACGGGGGGAGCGGGGGGGTGGCTGGCTGGGGCGGGCATCGGGGGACGAGTGAGGAGGTGCGGCGAGCGGGCAGAAGTCGAGGTGGGAGGGACGCAAAGCGGCCGCGATCTTGTTACCTTGACTGAAATCCCCGGCACGGGCTACCCTCGCCGCGAAATTCCCCGCGGTTTCCGGAGTCCTCCGGAGCCGCGGCGGGTTCCCGGGCGGATGCCCCACCGGGGCACCGAACCGTTGCCAGCCACCAGACAGGCGAGCCTCATGAGCGCGGCACCCAAGCCCGACGACTTTTTCAACACCAAGCAGATCCGTCGGCTCATTTCGCTGATGGAGAAGCACGACCTCGCCGAGGTCGATCTCAAGAACGCCGACCAGCGCGTCCGCATCAAGCGCGGTGGCGAGGTCGTCGTGGCGCCGTCGGCCGCGGCTCCCCGCGCGGCGGCTCCGGCCCCTGCCGCTGCCGCCGCCCCACCGGCGGCCGATTCGAAGATGGTCGTCATCACCAGTCCGATGGTGGGGACGTTCTACCGGGCCAGTGGTCCCGACTCCCCGCCGTTCATCAAGGTGGGCGACCGGATCGGACCGGAGAAGACCGTCTGCATCATCGAGGCGATGAAGGTCTTCAACGAGATCCCTGGCGGGGTTTCGGGGCAGGTGGTCGCGGTGCTCGTCGAGAACGGCCATCCGGTCGAGTTCGGACAACCGCTGATCAAGGTCGATCCCGAGAAATGATCCCGGGCTGTACGGCCGGTTCCCGCGCCTGCCGCCGGCAGGCGCGGTGCGAGCCTGCCGGTGAGTGGTCCGGTGTCCCCCGATCCGGGCGGAGCGTATGTTCAAACGGGTTCTGATTGCCAATCGCGGAGAGATCGCCCTGCGGGTGATTCGCGCCTGCCGCGAGATGGGTATCGAGACGGTCGCGATCTACAGTGAGGCCGACCGCGATGCCTCCTACCTCCAACTCGCCGACGAGGCGATCTGCGTCGGCCCGGCGAAGGCTTCCGAGAGCTATCTCCGCATCGATCGCGTGATCAGCGCCGCCGAGATCGGCAATTGCCAGGCGATCCATCCGGGCTACGGCTTTCTCTCGGAGAACTCCCACTTCGCCGAGGTCTGCCGGTCGTGCGACATCGGGTTCATCGGCCCGACCCCGGAGGCGATGGCGAAGGTCGGCGACAAGAACTCCGCCCGGGCCCTGGCCCGCGAGGCGGGGGTGCCGTGCGTGCCGGGGAGCGACGGGATCATCGCGAACGAAGCCGACGCCGTGCGGATCGCTCGGCAGATCGGCTTTCCGGTCCTCCTCAAGGCCACGGCCGGCGGTGGCGGCAAGGGCATGCGCGTCGCGGCCGATGATCAGGCGCTCGCCCCCGCCTGGCAGCAGGCCTCGGCCGAGGCCCTCGCCGCCTTCGGCAATCCCGGCATCTACATGGAGCGCTACATCGACCGGCCCCGGCACGTCGAGGTGCAGGTGCTCGGCGACACCCACGGCACGATGCTCCACCTCTGGGAACGCGATTGCTCGACGCAGCGGCGCCACCAGAAGCTCATCGAGGAGAGCCCCTCCCCGCGGCTCGCCCCGGAAACCCGCAAGGCGATGTGTGAGGCGGCGGTGCGACTGTGCAAGGCCGCCGGCTACCACTCCGCCGGGACCGTCGAGTTCATCGTCGATCAGCAGGGCAACTTCTACTTCATCGAGGTCAACGCCCGGATCCAGGTCGAGCACCCCGTGAGTGAGATGGTGACCGGGATCGACCTCGTGAAGGCGCAGATCCGCGTCGCCGCCGGCGAAAAACTCGGGATCGAGCAGAAGGACATCGTTCCGCGCGGCCACGCCCTCGAGTGCCGCATCAACGCCGAGGATCCGGCCGCCAACTTCCGCCCCTGCCCCGGCCGGATCGAGCAGATCATCGCCCCCGGTGGATTCGGGGTGCGGTGGGATTCGCACGCCGTGGCCGGCTACACCGTGCCCCCGCATTACGACTCGCTCGTCGGCAAGCTCATCGTCCATCAGCCGACCCGCAAGGAAGCGATCGAGACGATGGTTCGGGCGCTGGCGGAGCTGCGCGTCGCCGGGATCAAGACGACCGTTCCGCTCCACCTCGACATTCTGGGTTTGCCTGAGTTCCACCGCGCCGAGATCGACACGAAGTTTGTCGAGCGTTGGCTCGCGGGGTGATTCCGGCACCGGCCGGAGAAGCCCGTCTTCCCGAGCCCGAGCGCTTCACAAGCCCGCCCCCCAGCCCCGCCCCTTCAGCCCCGCCGTGC
>JBIIQL010000521.1:0-3133 GCA_044342095.1 Pirellulales bacterium | reverse complement strand
GCTGTTCCCGCGTGGAACCGTGTTCATGGCCAGCCAGTGGGTGACCCAGCGGGATCCCCGCTGGTTTGCCAACCCGTTCAGGTTCGCCCCGGAGCGTTGGGAGGAAGAGCGAGCGGCCCTTGCGGCCGGGGGTTCGAGCAATCCGAAACGCCCCCAATTCGCCTCCTTCCCCTTTGGGGCGGGAAATCGCTTCTGCATCGGCAAGGCGACGTTCGAGTTCGAGGGGAGCATGCTTCTGGCGGCATTCTTCCGCGACTGGATCGCGGAGCCGGTCGCCGAGTGCCGGCCCAGGCCGCGGTTCTACGCCACCATGCGTCCCGATTCGCCGATGATGGTCCGGCTCCGAAGGCGCTGACCACCACGGAAATCATCGCCCCGCGACACATCTTTCGCAGCCCGCCACGCTCCGGCCAAGGAGATCGTGTGCTTGCCGAAGGCAGAGCGTGGGCTGAAAAAACCGGGAGAAACCACATCGCGTTCGGTTTTCATGGGAGTGTACGCCCTTTCTAGCGGCGACCCTGTCGACCGGCAGACTCCCTCTGGCCGGGAGTCCACGAGGGCCCGCCCCCGAAAGCCCGGCTGGTCGAGGCTTTTCCCGAGGCCTCGACGGAATGAAGATCGAGTATGGACGATCAGCACGCGGACATCGGCGAGGGCCATGCTCGCCCGGCGGGCAAGGCGCCGATCCGCCTCGATGCGTTCCCCGGCAGCGTCAGTGAGCGAGGGGCGGTCGAGGAGGAACATCGTCGCCATGGACGGCAGACGCACAGGGCCCTCCACCACGACCCGATGGCGGAGGATCCTCGCTATGCCGCGGCGGTGGCGGCGGCCTCCGAGCAGGCCGAGCGGGAATTGGAGCGCCATCCGCTCCATGGAGGCCTGGGCTTCTGCCGGGTCTTGTGGTTGAGAAAAAAGCAGATCCTCTGGCAGCGCTACGGGATCGAGTGGCTCTCCCCGGCTGACCGGAATCCGTACGTGCTGTTCGAGTGACGCCAGCCCTGCCGCCCCCGTGGCCTGGCCACGAAGGCGGCAGGATCCATGGGACCGAGGTCACGGGTGGTCGTGGTCGCCGTGCGGCTGCTCCGCAAACTCCCCCGCGTAGGGCGTGCCATCGATCTCGCCGCTGACCGTCCCGGCGAACTCGCGGACGATGCCGAGGCTCTCGTGGGTGCCGCCGTAACACGATGCGCCGCCGTCAGCCTCATCGGCGAGTGGTCGGGCGGTTAACTCGACCTGGAATGACGGCTCGCGGATCGTGAGGAGGAGCTTCGCGTCCGTCGCCCGGACCGACGTGGGGGTCTTCTCGTCGCTGCCGAGGACGTACACCACCGCTTCTTTCGTGTCGTGGTCGACCGTGAACTCGACGTGGTACTTGCCCCCTCCCCAGTCGGCAAGTGTCCCGCCGTGGGGGCCCTCGCCATGGGAATGGCCGCCGCCGCCGGCATGGGAATGGCCGTGGTCTTCCGCCGCCGCGGCCGCCTTCGGCGGAGCGGGCTGTCTGGGCGGTGCCTGCGAGCATCCGGCAACGAGGGTCGTCGTGGCGAGGATCGTCGCGAGAGTGAATCCGTTCGCTCGGGTCATCGGGTCATCTCCTTGCGGGGGGCTGGGGGGTCGTCTGGGCTGTCGTCTCCGGTTCCGTCACGCGACGGAGCCTTGTGGATGGGGCGTCATCGATCGTCAACAGGGCATCGTCCTCGTGGCGCATCCGGGCCAGACGCGAGGCATCGTGGCCACTGAATCGCCAGAACAGGCCCGGATGAATGAGAAACTCGCAGAAGGTGGAGGTGACGAGGCCCCCCAGGATGACCGTCGCCACCGGATAAAGGATTTCGCGTCCAGGCTCCTGGCCCCCGGCCACCAGCGGCACCAGGCCGACCCCTGCGGTGAGCGCCGTCATCAGCACGGGGGCGAGCCGCTCGAGGCTTCCCCGCAAGACCATCTCCCGTGTGAACGCCTCCCCCTCTTCCTCCATGAGATGGAAGTAGTGCGTGACGAGGAGGATCCCATTGCGGACGGCGATGCCGCCGAGCGAAATAAAGCCCACGAGGCTCGCCACCGACAGCGGCTGGCCGGTGGCGACGAGGGCCAACGCGCCGCCGATGAACGCCGTTGGCAGGGCGTTGAGGAGTTGGAGGACGATCCGCACCGACGGGTAGAGAGCCAGGAGCACGACGAACATGCCCGCCACCGACACCGCCGCGAGGACGAGGATCAGTGCCGTAGCGCGACGCTGGTTCTCGAACTGCCCCCCATACTCGATGAAATAGCCTTCGGGCAGCTTCACCCGCTCATCGATGCGGGCCTGGATCTCGGCAACGGCGCTCGACAGGTCGCGCCCCTGGGTGTTGCAGCGGACGACGATGCGGCGACGGGCGTTCTCTCGGTTGACGGCGTTCGGGCTCCTTCCCTCGCCGATGTCGGCCAGCTCCCGCAGCTCGATCTGACCGCGCTTGTCGGGCAGGTCGATGCGGAGACGCCCGAGATTGGCGTAGTCGGTGCGATAGCCCTCCTCGAGACGCACGAGCAGATCGAAGCGACGCTGCCCCTCGAGCACCTGCGAGACGACCTCCCCCTGGAGTGCCGTCTGCAGGAGGCGGGCCACGTGTTCGCGCGTCACGCCGTGGAAGGCGAGGTCGTCGGACCGGAGACGGATGTGCAGCTCGTCGGCCTGCTGAATCGGCTCGATCACCGGCGGCGTCAGCCCCGGGACCGTCCGGATCGCCGACTTGATCCGTTCGGCCGACTGGACGAGAACGTCGAGATCGTCGCCGTGGACCTTGATGGCGATCTGGGCATAGACGCCCGACACCATGTGACTGATGAGATGGGCGAGCGGTTGCTCGACTTCGATGGCGATCCCCGGCACCTCACTGCCGAGATCCTTGAGCAACTCGTCGATGATCTCTTCGCGGGGGCGTCCACTCGCGGGATTGATGCTGACGATGTATTCGCCGGCGTTCACCGGCGCCGCATGCTCGTCCATCTCGGCCCGTCCGGTGCGGCGGACGAAATGGAGAATCTCGCCGTTCGCCCGGTCGTCGGTCTTCTGGAGCCCCCGCAGCTTCGCGTCGATCAGTCGCGACGCCCGGTTCGAGGCGTCGAGCGAGGATCCCGGAGGAAGAGTGACGTTGAC
>JBIIQL010000520.1:0-3142 GCA_044342095.1 Pirellulales bacterium | reverse complement strand
CCCTCCGCAGCGGCAACGGGCCGGAGACATCGATCCGACTCGAGAATGCAACGAGTGAGGAACTGAGGATCGTCTGGATCGACGGCGGCGGCGAGCGCCGCTCGTACGGCACCCTCTCCCCCGGGGCCTCGCGCGATCAGCACACGTTCGCCAGCCACCTGTGGGGCTTCGAGCGCGGCGACGGCTCGCTCCTGGCAGCCGCGGCGGCCGATCTCGGCGGATCGACCTTCCGCATCGATGCCCTCGAGCCCGACGTCGTGCCGCGCGGGAGCCGCGGATCGGACGAGCGCCGCCGGCCTCGGGCCCCGAAGCCCGCCGCCGGTACGCCGCGCGTCGAGGTGATCCTCCGTGACGGTGATCTCGTGGCGAAACGTGCCGACGGCACGGAGGAGCCGCTCACGACCGGAGCGACTGATGGTTTTCATTTCACCGACGATCGCTTCGTCTCGCCCGATGGCCGGTGGATGATCGCGATCAAGCTGCGCGAAGGGGAGCACCGCACCGTCACCATCGTCGAGTCGACGCCGAAAGACCAGCCCCAGCCGCGAGTGATCGAGTTCCGCTACGACAAGCCGGGAGACCGAATCGACGAGCGCTTTCCGCACCTGTTCGATCTCGAGGCCCTCGCCGAAGTGCCGCTCGATCAATCGCTCTTCGCCACCCCCTGGGAAATCTCCGACTTCCTCTGGCTCCCCGATGGTTCGTCGTTTCTCTTTCGCTACAACGAGCGCGGCCACCGTGTCATGCGGATCCTCAAGATCGACGTCCCCACCGGACGCGTCTCGGCAGTCATCGACGAGCAGAGTGATACCTTCATCGACTGGGTCAACCGGGCCTGGCTCCACGCTCTCCCCGCCGAGGGGAAGCTCCTTTGGAGTAGCGAGCGGAGCGGCTGGCATCAGCTGTATTCAGTCGACATCGCCACCGGCGCCACGACCCCGATCACGGCGGGGGAGTGGCCGGTGCGGAGCGTGGTGGAGGTCGACGAGGAGAGCCGCTCCCTCGTTCTCCGTCTCTCGGGCCGCGATCCCGCCCAAAGCCCGTATCACGTCCACGACGCGCGGGTGAACTTCGACGGCAGCGGATTCACGATGCTCACCGAGGGGGACGGCACGCACGAGCTCACCTGGGCCCCGGATGGAAAGACCTACATCGACCGCTGGTCGCGGGTCGATCTGCCGCCGCGGCACGAGCTGCGCCGGGCCAGCGACGGGGCGAAGCTCTGCGACCTCGAGGTCGCCGACGACTCAGGCCTCGTCGCCACCGGCTGGCCGCAGGCGGAGCGCTTCGTCGCCAAGGGGCGCGACGGCGTCACCGACATCCACGGCATCATCCTCCGCCCCTCTCATTTCGATCCGGCCCGCCGCTACCCCGTGATCGAAAACGTCTACGCCGGTCCGCAAGACAGCCACACGCCCGTCGCCTGGCGGCCGTCCTTCGGCTCGATGTCGCAGCTGGCGGAGCTGGGGTTTGTCGTCGTCCAGGCCGATGGCATGGGGACGGCCAATCGCAGCAAGGCGTTTCACGACGTCTGCCACAAGAATCTCGGCGACGCCGGCTTCCCCGACCGGATCGCCTGGATCCGTGCGGCGGCGGCGACCCGGCCCTGGATGGATCTGTCGCGAGTCGGCATCTACGGCGGGAGTGCCGGCGGGCAAAACGCGCTGCGGGCCCTCATCGCCCACCATGACTTCTATACCGCGGCCGTCGCCGACTGCGGCTGCCACGACAACCGAATGGACAAGATCTGGTGGAACGAGCAGTGGATGGGCTGGCCGCTCGACGCCTCCTGGGACGAAGCGTCAAACTCCGTCCAGGCCCACCGCATGAAGGGAAAGCTCTTGCTCGTCGTCGGCGAGCTCGATCAGAACGTCGACCCCGCCTCGACGATGCAGGTGGCCGCGGCGCTCGTGAAGGCCGGCAAGGATTTCGAACTGCTCGTCATGCCGGGAACCGGCCACGGCGCCGCCGAAACCCCCTACGCCTCGAGGCGTCGGGCGGAGTTTCTCCTCCGACAGCTGGGAAGCCCCACGGCACCGTGACGGCCTGACCAGCCAGGGACGTTCTTGCTCAGCCCTCGGCGGCGGGCACCCCACGGCGGCCGAGGATCAGCGCGAGGCCCGGGCCTGCCGCCATCGTCGTGAACACGCACATCAGCACGCAAGCGACGTAGAGGCGCAGATCGATCAGCTCGCGCTCGAAGGCGGCTTGCGCCATCACGATCCCGAGGATCCCGCGGGCATTGAGGCCGCAGCCGACGGCGAGCGACTGCCGGTTGTCCATCCCGGCCATCTTCCCTCCGACGAACACGCCGGAGATCTTTCCGAGGAAGGCGACCACGGTGATGAGAACGACGAGCCAGGGATCGAAGCCCTTGATGAAGTCGGCCTTGATCGCCATCGAGACGAAGAAGATCGGCGTGAACACGGCGTAGGCAAACTCGGCGATCGTGGCGAACGGTTCGGGATGGCGCTCGGCGACGTCGGCCAAGGCGATACCGACGATGAACGCCCCGAGGAACGAATGGAGCCCGAGGTGCTCCGAGCCCGCCGCCCCGAGGAGGGCCAGGAGGATCACCGCCGTGATGAAGGCGCTCGGCCGGGGCAGGGTGTCATGGATCCATTCCATGATCCGGGGGAGAAGGAGCTTGCCGAGGAGGATCGTGCCGCCGATGAACAGGAACACCGTCCCGAGGACGACGGCCCCTTGCCCCTTGGCCGTGGCCTGCGGGCCGAACTCGGCGAGGATCACGGCAAACAGACCCCAGCCGACGAGATCGTCGACGAGCGTCGCCGACATGATCGTCCGCCCGATGTCGCTCTTGAACAGCCCCATGTCGAGGAGGATTCTCGCGATGACGGGATTGGCGGAGAGCGAGAGGAGCGAGCCCATGAACAGCGCCGTCGAGAAGCGGTCTTTCTCGGTGACGCCGATCACCGTCGGGAAGACGTAGCACATGAGGAAGCCGAGGATGAGCGGGACGAACGTCCCCACCGATCCCACCGCGAGGGCCTTACGGCCGAGGCGGCGGAACTCGCTGACGGAGATCTCGAGGCCGATCGTGACGATGAAGAACAGCATCCCCACGCGCGCGATCGCGTCGCGGGCGCTCGTCACCGGCCCCGTCGGTGGAAAGAGCCAG
>JBIIQL010000064.1:0-10991 GCA_044342095.1 Pirellulales bacterium | reverse complement strand
GGTGCATTCGTCCTTGCCGTCGTAAAGATAGTGGTTGATGGTCGAGGTCTGGCTGCCGTCGGGGTGGACGGTCGTCGTCCGCGACACCCACACCCCCTCCTCGAGCGACCAATCCGCTTCGGAATGACTGCCATCGGTGCTGAACGACCAGGAATGGAGGCGGCGGGTGAGGGGGTCCCAGCCGATCCTCTGGGAGACCTGCAAACCCTCGCTCCCATCGGGCGAGGTGATCGACGTTTCGCGGAGGAGATAGGTGCCGGTGGGATTCCAGCGGACGCTCGTCTCCATCCGGGGGGGCGCCACGTCTTCCCCTTCGGGCTTTTGACCGTCGATGGTGACGGTCCAGTCGCCGACGAGCCAATCGAGATCGGCGAGTCGAGCCGACGTCTCCGGCGGATCGGTCCGCCATTCGCGGAGGCTCGCCACCTTCCAGCCTTCGGCCTGCTTCACCCACGTGGCCGTGAAGCGACCGTGATGCGGGGTGGAGGCTCCGGGGGGGGTAACGACGACGGTGCCGTCCTCGAGGGCCACCGAGTCGGAAAGAAGCCTGATCGAGACTTCCTCGATCGCAAACGAGGGACGCGCCTGCCCCTCCTCGGCCGGTTCCAAGCCAGCGACGCTCTCCCGGCCGCGGAACACTTGCCCCATGTCGTCGATGATGTCGCCATCCTCGGTCCACAGGGCGGCGACAGCCTTGCCGTCGCCGCGGGCAAGCGCCTCCTGATAGCTCCGCGAGGCAGCCCGGACGGCTTCGACACCGGCGGCTTTCACGGCCGGCACCCGTTCCACCGGCGCCTGGGCAAAGGCCGGAGCGACGCCAACGGCGAGCATGACGGCGCACAGGGAGAGGGATCGGGACAGGGCTCTGGAGTCGGTCATGACGCTGAACTCGCGGCCGGAGGCGGGGCGGGGGAGGGAATGACGCCGCCGGAGCAAGCTTCCGGCGGGGTCTTCCGATCGGTCAATTCTAGCATGGACTGCCTGTCCGCTCGACGATCGGGTTGTGCCGGCGGGGACGCATGGCCGGGGCGATTCGGGGTTTGGTAAGCTTTCGTCATGGCAGATTCCCTGGCGACGCTTGCCGATCTCGTCCGTCGCCCCAGCGTCAACCCGATGGGGCGCGACGTCTCGGGGCCTGAGTACCTCGAGGGGCGGATCACCGACTACCTCGTCCAGCGCTTCAGCGCCATTGGCCTCCCCTGGGCCCGGCAGCCGGTCGCCCCGGGGCGCGACAATGTCCTCGCCCGCCTCGAAGCGACGGTGCCGGGAGCCCCGACCGTCGTCTGGGATGCCCACCAAGACACCGTGCCCGTGGAGGGAATGACGATCGACCCATTCCTGCCGCTGGTTCGTGACGGCCGTCTCCAGGGGCGGGGAGCGTGCGACGTGAAGGGGGGAATGGCGGCGATGCTCGTCGGGCTCGAGCGGCTCGCGGGCTCCGCCGAGCCTCGACCCGTCACGATCCTCTTCACGGCAACCGTCAACGAGGAGTTCGGCTTCTCCGGGGCCCGGGCGATCGCGTCGCTCTGGAGCGGCGCCGGGGTGGTGAGCCCCGGCGACGGCCCGGCCCGCGATCTTGTCGGGGGGGGGCGGCCGGTGGCGGGAATCGTCGCCGAGCCGACCGGCCTCGATGTCGTCGGTATGCACAAGGGGGCGGTGCGGTGGCGGATCCGCGTCGGGGGGCGGGCCTGCCACAGCTCCTTTCCCGAGCGCGGCGACAACGCCATTTATCCTGCCGCCCGGGCGGCACTGGCCATCGAGACCCTCGCCCGCGAGCTTCTCACCCGCTCCCCCGACCATCCCTGCGGTCCGCCCACGCTCAGTCTGGGGACGATCCGCGGAGGTGCCGGGGTCAATCTCGTTCCCGACATGGTGATCCTCGAGCTCGACCGGCGGCTCGTGCCGGGGGAAAACCCGCGCGCGGCCCGCGACGAGGTCATCCGCCGCTTGGCCGAGGCCTGCCCCGGCGCGGCGATCGAACACGAGGAGCCGTTCGTCGAGCACCACGGCCTGCCATCAGGAGGCGCCGAGACGATGCTCGCCGGCAGGCTCCTCGCCGAGAGGCTCGGCGACGCGGTTCGCGGCCAGGGGCGCAAGAGCGTCGTCCGCGCCGCCCGCTACGGCACCAACGCGAGCGTCTACGCGGCCGCCGGCGTGCCGACGGTCGTGTTCGGCCCCGGCTCGATCGATCAGGCCCACACGTGTGATGAGTGGATCGACATCCGTGAAGTCGAGATCGCCGCCGCAGCGCTCGTCGCGGCGATGGCGTGACGGCGGCAAGCCCGGCGAGCGGAGCGTTCGACCGCGCGCGACGCGGCCTCCGCCTCACCCAAGTGGCGAGGCGGAGGCGCGATGGCGGACGTGTCCGTGGAGGCGTGCTCCACGGCATGACTCAAAACACGTCGAGGTTGTGGTGGTGGCCGAAGGGGTTGTAGCGCCGCGACTTCGGATACTCGTTGTGCCAGGAGCGGTTGTAGACCGGCACCCGCATCTCCTGCGGATAGCGGTAGTAGAGATCGTTGGCGCTGCGGTAGTAGCCGTCGGCGTAGAAGTTCTGCGGATACCACACGTAGGGATAGTGGTAGAAGCGGTTCCAGTCGGTCGCGGCGGCCGATTGGCCCCACGTTCCGCCGAAGGCCTTCGGACCGGCGTACGGCTGACCCGCCCAGCCCTGCTGGGCCGAAGCTTCGCCGGCGGCGAGAAAGAACGTCGTGGCCAGCACGGCCGCGGCGAGCAGATGGCGTTTCATGCGAAGGAGTCCCCCCTGCGATCGGTCGGGAGGTTCCCCCTGAACCCCCCTGCCACCCGCCTCTGGTCGCGCTCTCCACCCCGCGCCCTCGAACAAGGGATAGTGGGGATGGCGCGCGTACCGAAGATGCAGACGGTGCGGCAAGGGGAATATCGACCGGCGGCGCGACCGTTCTTCACGGAAAAACCGGCAGGGTCGGCGGGGCCCCGCGGGGCTGTGGAGGGGCGCTTGCCCGTCAGCCGCGGGGAGGTGGGCCGCCCGGCAGCCGCCCCTCGGCCAGTTCCCGATCCCACTGCTCCATGAGCGGCCAGGCCGGGGCGCAGGTGCCGAAGTCGGCAAGCGCCAGATACCCGCGCACGCGCTCGAGCGTGCGGGCCAAGAGGGCGTCGTCCTTGCGGAAGATCGGACCGTGGCTGGGGAGGAGCCAGGCGACGTCGCTGGCGGCGATCCGTTCGAGCGAGCGGATGAAAGCCGGGATGTCGCTGCCATGGTGGGCGTCGATCGCGCCCACCGAGCCGTCGCGGTAGATGTTGTCGCCGGAGAGGAGAAGGTCGTCGAGGCGGAAGGCGAGTTGGCTGTCGGTGTGGCCTGGGGTGTGCCAGACCTCGAGCCGCCGCGAGCCGACCTCGAGCGTGTCGCCGTCGCCGATCGTCCGATCGACCTTCACCGGCGGCATCTCGAGATGGACGTTCTGCGCCGCGATCTCGGCGAACGTCTTGATGCGGTCGCCGCTCTCGAGCGACTCCACGGCCAGCGGGTGGGCGATGATCGGGGCCTTGAGGATCGCCTTCGCCTTCGCCAGTCCCTGGATGTGATCGACGTCGGCATGCGTGGCGACCAGCGCCCGGCAGGCCGAGAGGGGAAAGTCGAGCTGGCGGATCATCTCCACGATCTCGTCGACGGTCTCGGAGTAACCGACGTCGATGAGCACCCAGTCGCGGTCGTCATAAACGAGATAGACGTTGCAACCGATCCGCCAGCCCGCCTGGTGGTTCATCTCGATGACACCGGGGAAAATCGGGCGGCGCTGGAGCATCGGAAGTCCGGGCTTGCGGGGAGATGTTTGCGGCCCGATCGGTCACAGCACACACTGGAGGGCCGGGGTCGCGACGTCGGGATTCCGGAGTGTAGCGCGTGCCGCGACGGGCAGCAACGAGCCCCGCCGCACCCGCCCCACAGAGCGTCGCTCCCGAACCCGAAAGAGGCCCTCCCTTGGCCGGCGTTCCCCACGATTCCCTTGAAGCCCACCGTCCCCCCGCCTCGTCGCGCTACGTGGCTTGGGCGGGGAGCGTCGGCGAGTTGTGCGACGTCGTTGACCGCCTCGGGGGGCTCGCCGCCGAGTTGGGGGCGCCCTCGCCCGACGGGTCGGAGTGGCACGGGCAACTCTTCGGCAAGCTCCGACCGCAGGTGACGCGCGAGCCGGTGATGGTGGCAGCCGTCTGCGGCGGCACGAACACCGGCAAGAGCCTCGTCTCGAATGTCCTCGTCGGCGCCGAGATCAGCCGGTCGTTGCCGGAGGCGGCACGAACGCGCTGCCCTGTGGCCAGCCTGCCCCGTGGGCTCGCCAAGGCGGTCGATCTCGCGGCGCTCTTCCCCGGCTTCACCCCCCGTGCCTGGTCGAGCGACACCGACGCCCTCGGGGGGAGCGCCGAGGGAGACGATCTCCTCGTGTGGCGCGAGGATCCGGTCGGCCGTCAACCGGCCCGATTGATCCTCATCGACACCCCCGACGTCGACGGCACGCTCCGCGAGAACTGGCACCGGGCCGAGGCAGTGCGGAACGCCTGCGACGTGATCGTCGCCGTTCTCACCCAACAGAAATACAACGACGCGGCCGTCCGCGACTTCTTCGCCGCCGCCGCCGCCGCCGGGAAGTCGCTCGTGGTCGTCTTCAACATGGTCAATTGGCCGGCGCAGCGCGAGCGGATCGCCGGCTGGTATGCGACGTTCGTCGCCGAGACCGGTGCGGCGCCGCTTGCGGTGTACGCGGTGCCACACGACTTCGCCCGGGCCGAGAGTGGCACGATCGAGTTCTTCCAGCTTCCCGAGCTCACCGGCGGCACGGCCGATCCGGCGGCGGGGCCGGTCGATCTCGCCGCGGCACTGGCCGGCGTCGACTTCGACCGCATCAAGCTCCAGGCGATGGAAGGGGCGTTTCGCGTCGTCCTCGATCCCGCGGCCGGGATGGCGACCTGGCTCGATGCGATCGAGTCTTCGTCGCGGGAGTGGCACGACGCGCGGGGGGTGCTCGCCGAAGAGGCGCAGGTGCGCGTCGAACTCCCCTCCGCGCCGCGGGAGCTTGTCTGGAACGAGATCTGGGAATGGCTCGAGCCCCGTCGTTCGCGCGTCGACATCAATCTCTCCCGCCTGTACCGCGTCGCCGGCAGCGGCGCTGCGTGGGTGGGGCGGCGGATCGGGATCGGGCGGACGGCGGAGGAGAAGCGCGACGACTTCGCCGCGGTCGAGCTTTCCGCGCTCAAACAGGCCCTCTCGACCTTCATCGATCGTCTCGACGGGGCCTGCCGGCGCAGTCCGCGGCTGCGGGCCCTCCTCGGCGACACGCTCGTCCGTGGCGACCGGGCGGCGTGGTATGCCGATCTCGAGCGGCGGCACGCCGCCCTGCCGATGGTCTCGGACGATTACCGGATCTTCGTCCGCGGCGAACTCGACCGCTTCTCCCGTGAGAATCCGAAGTTTCTCCAGGTGCTCCTCACCGGCCTGAGCCTCGGATCGGTCGCCCGCCCCTGCATCACGGTGGGGCTGATGATGGCCGGGGCTGCCGCGGTGCCGGCCGCCGCCGCCGCTGGCCACGGGCTGACGACGCTCGTCCACACCGCCGGCGACTATGTCGTCTGGGCCGTCGCGCCGCTGGCGGGCGAAGGGGTGCTGGGGCTGACGATGGCCGGGCTCAAGCCCCTCCTCGAACGGCTCTTCGCCGGGTGGTCGGCCGAACGGAGCCGGGTGCTCACCGAGACGCTCCACGATGTCGTCCTCGGCGATCGACTCGAGGTGATCGAGCGGCTGGCCACGGCCGGCGGCCGACCGGAGGTGGCGCGGGCCAGGCGATTGCTCTATGACTGTGGGCGGGAGTTTTCCCGATGACCGACATGCCACTCCCCGACCCGAACCAGGCTCCGGCCGTCGTCCCCCCGACGCCGGCGCCCGGATTTGACGACGCCGGATTCGACGACCTCGTCACGGGGCTGTCGCGGTGGAGCGGCTCGCTCCCCGACTGGCCCCCGGCCCGCCGCGTGCGAGCGGAGTGGGAGGAGGTCGCCCCGCGTCTCGACCGGGCCCGCCGCGAGCTCTCGCGCGTCCTCGTTGTCGGCGTCATCGGTGGCACCGGCACCGGCAAGAGTACGCTTGTCAATGCGCTGGCCGGTCGGGACGTGAGCCCCGCCGGCGACGTCGCCCGGCCGACGACGGTAGCACCGGTGGTGGTGGTGGCCCGCGATGTCGACTGCTCGTGGCTGGCGCTCGACGAGGTCGGCGCCCGGGTCGTGACGAGCGACGCCGCCGCCGTCGCCAACATCGTCCTCGTCGATTGCCCCGATCCCGACACCCAGGGCCCCGACACCCAGGGCCCCGGGACACATCCGGCCGGTGGGGCGCAGCGGCCAGTCGGTGGGTCGCAGCGCCCAAGTGCCCTCAACCACAACCGCGATCTCCTCGAGCGGATCCTGCCAGCCTGCGACGTCCTCCTCCTCGTGGCCACCGCGCAGAAATACCGCTCGTGGAGCGTGGCCAGTGAGGTGGCGGCGTTCGCGCCCGGAAGGCCGCTCCTCTTCGTGCAGACCCACGCCTCCCGCGATGCCGACATCCGCGACGACTGGCGGCGCGAACTCGAGCGTCAGGGAATCGAGGCCCCGGCCATCCATCGCGTCGACGGGCTCGAGGCCGCCCGCCGGGCCGCCGCGGGGCTCGAGCCGGAGCCGGGATTCGCCGGGCTCGTCAAGGCGATCGACGAGGAACTCGTCGGCCGGGCGGCACGGCGCGTGCGCCGCACCGGCGCCCTCGATCTGGCCGGCTGGTTTCTCAGCCAGGCGCACGGCCACCTGGCGCCGCTGCGGCCGCCGGTCGCGGAGTTGGCTTCCGGCGTGACGGCGCAGACAGGGCGCCTCGAGGGGCTCATGGAGAAGGCGGTGGCGGGAAAGCTCCGCGCCAGCCGTCCTGCCTGGCAGCGCGTCATGCAGGAGGAACTCGTCGAGCGCTGGCAGGGGGGGCCGTTCGCGATGTTCCTCCACGCCGTGGCCGGGCTCGGCAGCCTGTGGCCGAAGGTTCGCGGCGGCGGCCTCGTGGGCCGGATCCTCTCTGGACAGGGAGTGCCGACGGTGGCGGCCGGCGACGGCGCGTGGCAGTCGATCGAGGAGGTCGGCCTGGCGGAGGCGGATGTCGAGCAGTCGCGGAGCATCCTCGTCGGGCTCGCCGCGCGAGCCACGATCGGCGAGCCGATGGTCGGCCGGGCGCGGCTCGACGAGCGCGCCGTGCAGACGTCGGTCGGAACGCTCATGGAGCGGACCGGCCACTGGCTCGTCGGCGGCGTCGATCGCCTCGTGGCCGAACGCCGCGACCGGGTCGATTCGCCGCTGTTGCACGGCGTCTGCGAAGTGCTCTTCGGTGGCCTGATCGTGGCGGTCCTCGGCCGGGCGGCCTGGAACTTCTTCTACGGCCACCTCTGGCTGGGGCATCCGCTCGGCGGGCTCGGATTCCTCGAGGAGGCGCTGGTGTGGATCATCCTCTGGGGGCTGTTCCTGCGCTGGATCGTCTTCGCCCGCCTCCGCGCCGGGCTCGACCGCGACATCGCCGGCCTCGTCACGAGGCTCCCCGGCGCGCGGCTGGTCGATCCCTTCCTCCGCGATTTCGCCGGCGCCGCGGCGACGACGGCGGCCTTCCTCGAGACCGGCGACGATCTCGCCCGCCGCCATGCGGCCCTCGAGGCCAGGGTGGAAGAGGGGCGATCGACGCTCGGGCGACTGAAAGGCCGCGCCCCATGACCCCGGCCCGCTCGGGACGGCGCCAGCGCTCGAGATGCTGGCTGGCGGCGGTCGTGTGGCTGTTGGCCGCGATCCCCGTGGCGGGGCTCGCGGCCGAGCTCGACGAGGTGCTCGCCCGCGGGGAGCTCGTCTGGGCGGCAGACCAGGAAGGGGGTGGGCCGCATGTCTATGTTGATCCGGACGATCCGACGCGCCTCACCGGCTTCGAGGTGGAGCTTGCGGCGCTCGTGGCCGGCGAGCTCGGGGTGAAAGCGCGTTTCCAGCAGGGGCAGTGGGACCGTCTCCCGCTTCTCCTCGGCCGGGCCACCGACTGTGTCATCAACGGCTTCGAATCGACCCCCCAGCGCGCCCGCGACTGGCGCTGCTCGCGCCCCTATTTCGCCTATGCGCTCCAGCTCGTCGCCCGCCGCGATTCCGCGATCGATTCACTCGAAGCCCTGGCGAAGGCGGGGCCGCGGGGGCCGTGGCGGATCGGGGTGCTGACCGGCTCGGCGGCGGAGATCGAGATGCGGCGCCGCAGCGATCTTGCCATCGAGGTGGTGGGCTACGACGGCACCGTCGACTGCCTCGAGCAGGTTCGCGGCCGCGTACTCGACGCCGGCCTCATGGACGATTGCATCGCCTCCTTCAACGCCGATCGCTTCGGCGAGCTGCGCGGCGTCGGTCGACCGTTCGCCGGCGGCACCTACACGATCCTCACAGCCCCCGACACGCCGCGGCTGTCGGCGGCGATCGACGAGGCCCTCGGCAAGCTGATCACCGACGGCCGGCTCAAGGCGCTCTACGACCGCTGGGATCTCGCCGGGCGGCAGCAGATGCTTCTCCTTCGCGACGCGGCCGAGGTGCCGCCGGCGCGGCGCGGCAGCCTCGCCGACCTCATCCGCGGGGCGCTGCCGCTCCTCCTCGGCTCTGCCGGGATGACGATCCTCCTCTCGGTGGCGTCGTTCCCCTTGGCGATCCTCATCGGCCTGTCCGTGGCGGTTGGCCGGCTCCATGGCCCAGCCTGGCTGCGACCCATCCTGGCCTGCTACGTCGAGATCCTCCGGGGCACGCCGCTGATGCTCCAGCTCTACGCCCTCTTCTTTCTCCTCCCCAAGGCGGGGCTCGCGCTGCCGGCGCTCGTGGCCGCGATCCTCGGGCTGGCGCTGAACTACTCGGCCTACGAGTCGGAGATCTACCGGGCCGGTCTCAAGGCGGTGCCGGCGGGGCAGTTCGAGGCGGCCCTCGCTCTGGGGATGACGAACTGGCAGAGCCTCCGCCATGTGCTCGTGCCGCAGGCGGTGCGGATCGTGATGCCGCCAGTGACGAGCGACTTCATCGCGCTGTTCAAGGACACGAGCGTCTGCTCGGCGATCACCGTCATCGAGCTGACGAAGCGGTACAGTGTCCTCGCCCTGTCGACCGGCAGGATCGCCGAACTGGCGATCGTGACGGCGCTCTTGTATCTGGCGATGAGCTGGCCGCTCTCGCTCCTCTCGCGCTGGTTCGAGCGCCGGCTCGAACGGCGCTCTGAGCGGGTCCCGGGCTGACCTTTCCGCGGAGCGTGACCGGATGATCGAAGTCGAATCCCTCGCCGCGATCCGTGCGGGAAACCGGATCCTCGATGCGATCACCCTCTCGGTGGCCGAGGGGACGGTGACGACGCTCGTCGGGCCCTCCGGCGGAGGCAAAAGCACGCTCCTCCGCTGCTTGAACGGCCTCGAGACCTTCGCCGAGGGGCGGGTGACGATCGCCGGCCACCGGCTCTCCGCCGGCGACCATTCCCCGCGGGCCCTCGAGCGCGTCCGCCGCGACGTGGGGATGGTGTTTCAGGGCTTCAACCTCTTCCCTCATCTCTCCGCGATCGACAATGTCACCCTCGCCCCGCGGATCGTCCGCGGTGTGCCGGCGCCCGAGGCCCGCCGCCGGGGTCTCGAGTTGCTCGAGCGCGTCGGCCTCTCCCGGTTTGTCGAGGCCCGGCCGGCGACGCTCTCCGGCGGGCAGCAGCAGCGCGTCGCGATCGCCCGGAGCCTGGCGATGGAGCCGCGGGTGATGCTCTTCGACGAGCCGACCAGCGCCCTCGATCCGCAGATGTCGGCCGAGGTCCTCGACGTCATCGTGGAGTTGGCCCGCGGTGGCCAGACGATGGTCGTGGTGACCCACGATCACGGCTTCGCCCGGCGGGCGGCGACGCAGGTGGTGGAACTCGTCGCGGGGAAGGTCCACCGCACCGGCCCCGCGGCGGAGATCCTCGCCGGGGTAGGGCACTGAAGGCCGGGACGGATACCAACAAAAAAACTCCGCCCGGGACTTTTGGTCCCGGGCGGAGCTCACTGGCCGAAGTCGGGCAACGGGTAGTCCGTTTCGACCTATCGCACGGTCTTCATCCGACTGACGAGGATCCTTTTGGCCTGACCCACTCTGCTGGTCTCGCGATCAACCGATGGGTCGAGAGGCTGTTGAGAACTCGTTCAGTTGGCACTGCAGGCCGGGTCGCTGCAGCCGTTGCCGCAGCCGTTGCCAGCACCGCACCCAGGCTCGGCACCGCAGCCCGGCTCGACAGCGTCGCCGCAGCAGGTGCTGCTGGTGCAGCTCTTGTGGCAAGCCTTCTTGCTGTGAAGAGCCTTGAACAACCCACCGAGGATCGAACCCTTCACGTGCTTCTTGCGGCACTTCGGGGCCGAGGTGCACCCCGTGTCGCAGCAGCCGTTGCCAGCGTCGCAAGCCGGTTCCGCACAGCCGTTGCCAGCCGCACATCCGGGCTCAGCACCACATCCGGTCGCAGCCGCACAGCCGGGCTCGGCACCGCACCCACCGAGGCAGCCGTTGCCGGCGTCGCAGGCGGGCTCAGCACCGCAGCAGCTGGAGCTGGTGCAGCTCGAGTGCTTCTTCTTGCAGCCGTCGAACAGCCCCTTCAGCCCACCGAACAGCGAGTGCTTCTTGCGGCACTTCGGAGCAGCGGTGCAACCACCGTCGGTGCATCCGTTGCCAGCGTCGCAAGCCGGTTCCGCACAGCCGTTGCCAGCCGCACATCCGGGCTCCGCACCACAGCCACCGAGGCAGCCGTTGCCGGCAGCACAACCGGGCTCACAGGCATCGGCACAGCCGTTGCCAGCGCCGCAGCTGGGCTCCGTGCACGACGTGCAGCCCTTCTTGCAGCCGAGCATCCGGTCAAGGATCTCGAAACCGAAGGACTGGCTACAAACCGTCACGCCGAGGACCAGCGCACCGAGGAACAACATACGCTTCATCGAGCCACATCTCCTTTG
>JBIIQL010000518.1:0-3151 GCA_044342095.1 Pirellulales bacterium | reverse complement strand
AGCTGTCGGAGGGGATCGAGGAACTCGTCATCGTCCCTGACGGTCCGCTGTGGTATCTGCCGTTCGACCTCCTCCCCGTCGGTTCCGCCGGCGAGCCCGCAGCCGGCGAGGAGGAAGCAGCCGATGCCGTGCCGCTCCTCCGCGACGTCTGCCGCATCCGCTATTGCCCCACGCGGAGCCTGGCCGTCGCCGGAAGGCCCGTGGCGCTTGCCGAGGCTCCGGCGATACGTGGCCCCGTCGGCATCCATGCCGGCCGCTCCGTTCGTGGGGAGCGGCCAGAGGCGATCGGCGAGGCGGTACGTCGGCTCACGCAAGCCCTCGACCGGGCCATCGTCCTTCCGGCCCAGCCGGTCCAACAGCATGGCATGGTCGTCTCTCCTGCGCTTCCGGCCGCGCTTTGCGATGTGCTTGTCGTCCTCGACGAGGTCAATGTCGCCGGGGAGGGGCCGGTGGGGCTGCGCGGACTGTTCGGTCGGCCGAACGACCGCGCATCGAGGGCCGGCCTGACCTTCAACGACTGGCTCGCCTCCCCGCACAAGCGTCCCCCCCGGGTCGTCGTGCCTGGACTCCAGTCGGCGATGGCCTCGGGGCTCACCAAGCCCGTGGCGCGTCCCGGGGAAGAGTTGTTCATCGCCGCCACCGACCTGTTGGCTGCTGGTGCCCGCACGGCGCTGGTCAGCCGGTGGCGTATGGGGGGGAAGTCGACAACCGATCTCGTCACCGAGTTTGTCCGTGACACCGACGATCCGGCGACGACCCCGGCGGCGAGTTGGCGGAGAGCCGTCGAGCTGGTTTCGGCCGAGGAGCCCGATCCCGCGCTCGAGGGGCGGATCCGCGTGGCCGGCCAGACGGTCTTGAGCGACATGCGTCATCCGGTGTTCTGGGCCGGCTACCTGCTCATCGACGGCGGAACGAGTGCGCCGGCGGAGGCGCCGGCGGCGAAGGTCGTCGGCGGGCGGCCGCCGGTGCCGGCGGCAGGCGTCAAGCGTGAGCAGGATGCCAAGCGAGATCCGGCAGCCGCCAAGGGGAATCGCGCCCGGGGGGCGAAGTGATGCCGGGGGGCGTGGCGGCCGACATGGCCTGGACGAGCCTCCTGCCGAGCGGCGTCGCGCTCGAGGAGATGGCGATCCTCGCCGGCACGACGTTTGTCGCCGCGGGGGTCAACGCCGTGGCCGGCGGGGGCACGATCCTCACCTTCCCGGTCGTGGCGGCGATCCTCCCAGACGGCCCCGCCCGTCTCGTCGCTGCCAACGCCACCAGTACGATCGGCCTCTGGCCCGGGGCCCTGACGGCGGCGTGGGCCACGCGGGCCGAACGCGACGGCCAGCCACGCTGGACACGCTGGCTCCTGCCGGCGAGCGTCGGCGGGGCCATCGTCGGCGCCATCCTCGTCCTTGCCCTGCCCCCTGCCTGGTTCGGTCGCCTCGTTCCCTGGCTGATTCTCGGCGCGGCATTGCTCTTCGCCCTCCAGCCGCGGCTCTCCGCCCGGCTCGGTGCCGCGAAACAGAATCCCGATCCGACCGACGGCGAACCGACCCGGGGGATGTTTTTTCTGGCCTGGGGGCTCCAATTCCTGGTCGCGGTCTACGGCGGCTACTTCGGGGCCGGAATTGGGATTCTCATGCTCGCCGTCCTCGGCTGTCTCGGGCTGGGGGACATTCACCGCATCAACGCCATGAAGAATGTCCTGGCCACGGCGGTCAACGGCACCACGGCCGTGATGTTCATCGCAGCCTCGATCCTTCCCGCGGGACTGGGGGCGGGCTCGGCCGGGGCGGGGGTCGTGTCCTGGCCCCACGCGATCGTGATGGCCCTGGCGTCTGTTGCGGGCGGATTTGCTGGCGTGCGTCTCACCAAGCGACTGCCGGCGGCGCTCGTCCGCCGGATCGTGGCCCTCATCGGTTTTGCCCTGGCGGGCTATTATTTTCTCCGCGGCTGATGCCCCACGTCGAAACAGGCGGTCGATGCTCGTCGAAGCGGATCAACTCACGAAGCGGTACGGCACGTTCACGGCGCTCGACGCCTGCTCGCTCGGTGTTCGTCCCGGGGAGGTGTTCGGGCTCCTCGGCCCCAACGGCGCCGGGAAGACGACGTTCCTCCGCCTCCTTCTCGGCTTCATCCATCCCACCTCGGGAACGGCCCGGGTGGCGGGGCATGATTGCGTCCGCGACCCGCTCGCGGTGCGGGCCGCGACCACCTACCTCCCCGGCGAGGCCCGCCTCTTCCGGAGGATGTCGGGGCATGCCGTCCTCGACTTCTTCGCCGGCCTGCGGCGGGAATGCCGCCGCGACGAGGCTACGAACATCGCCCGTCGTCTCGATCTCGACTGCTCCCGGCAGGTCGCGCGGATGAGCACGGGAATGCGTCAGAAGCTCGCCCTCGCCGTCGTGCTGGCCACCGAGGCGACGCTCGTGATCCTCGACGAACCGACGGCGAACCTCGATCCCACCGCCCGGGCCGTCGTCCTCGATCTCGTCCGCGAGGCCCGGGCTGCCGGACGGACGGTGATGTTCTCGTCGCACGTCCTCTCCGAGGTGGAGGCGACCTGCGACCGCGTGGCGATCCTCCGCGCGGGGCGGGTCGTCCACGAGCAATCGATCGCGCAGCTCCGCCGCCACCATCGGATCACCGCCCGGCTCGAGGGGGCGCTCGGAGCGGTGCCGACGGAGCTCCGTGAGCATGTCACCGTCAGCCGCGACCGTGACGGCAACGTCATCCTCGAGACGGCCGATTCGTTGCGGCCGCTGCTCGGCTGGCTCTCGACGCTCCCGCTCGGGGAGGTGCGTGTCGATCCCGTGGGGCTCGACGGTGTTTACGATCGCTTCCATCGTCATGGGTGACCGCGTGTGGAATACCGCCATTTGGCGTAAAACCTGGGGAGACCAGCGCGGGCTCGTGCTGGCACTGGTGGCGCTGTGGGGCTTGTTCCCCTGGCTGTTCCTCTGGCTGTCGTCGCAGATCCCGATGCCCGCCTTCCAGGACGTCCTCCTCCAGGCGATCCCGAAGGACTGGCAGCGGCTGTCGGGTGTTCCCTTCTCCGATGTGGCGACCCACGCCGGCCGGGTGGCGCTGGCGTTCGTCGATCCGGTCGTGGTCCTGGCGGCGACCGTCTGGGGTATCACGCGCGGCAGCGACGCCGTATCGGGGCAGC
>JBIIQL010000519.1:0-3151 GCA_044342095.1 Pirellulales bacterium | reverse complement strand
CACCGCCGGCTTCTACGACCCGGCCACGCGGAGTTGGAGCTTGAACCACCATGCCGACGGCACTTCGACGGCCGTCACGAAGATCAAGCCGGGGATCGCCCCGCAGGTGGCCGTCAGCGCTACCGCGCTGCCGCTGGCCGGGGACTTCGACGGGAACGGCGTGACCTCGACCGGCGTCTATGACGGCGCGACCGGGTCGTTCCGCCTCGATTTCGACAACGACGGCTCGGCCGATTCGATCGTGCCGATCACCGGCGCGAAGTCATGGTGGCAACCGCTCGCCGGCAACTGGGACGGCGTCGGCGGGGATGACCTCGGCCTCTACGATCCCGTCAGCCACACCTTCCGCTTCTACACCCTCCAGGGAACGCAGGCCTCGGCGCCGTTCGTCACCCCCGCGCTTCCCGTCACCTGGCGCCCGCTGGCCGGGGACTGGAACGGCGACGGCAAGGACACCGTCGGCCTCTATGATCCCCTTGGCCACACCTTCTACCTCAACGACAAGATCGACGGATCGATCTCGGCCCTGACGGTCTTCAAGACGCCGAAGATCCCCGCTACATGGGTGCCGCTGGCCGGCGATTGGAACGGTGACAAGAAGGACACCGTCGGCCTCTATGATCCGGCCACCCGGACGGTCTATCTCAACAATCGCATCGACGGATCGATCACGAACCTCGTCGTCTACTCCCTGCCGGCGAGCGTTACCGCCGTGCCGGTGGCGGGCAACTGGGGCTCCTTCCCGCAACCCAAGCCGGCGGTCAGCGCGACGCTCTTGGCCGCGGCGGTTTCCTTCGATCCGACGAAGCCGAAGACGAACCTTACCGTCCGGCCCTGAGCGCCACGCTGATGGGCCCCGCGAACGCCGCTGCCCCGAGGCGGGGTTCGGAGATCGTGCAGGTGAACTTTCAGCTACCCGCACAATGACCGGGACGCCCAGGGCGCCGACGGCAGGACGATCGGCCGCGTCCGTCACTCGCTCGGCGGCACGACGCTCGATCTCCTCACCGGCCCCGATCTTCGCCCCCCGGAACGCCTTGCCCTCCTCGCCGTCCTGGCCACGCGATGAGGTGCCGCGGCGCCGTCGCGGGATAAGATGGGGCCTCCCCCGGGAGCCTTCGCATGCGCCGCCGCGACTTTCTTGCCACGACCGCAGCCGGCGTCACCGCCGGCACCATCACCGCCGGTGAGACGCCCGACACCGAGACGGTGGCCGTCCCCGCGGCATCCACTCCGGTCGTGTCAGTGCCCCGGCAAGGGCGCTTCGTCGCCGATTACACGGCGGCCGACCACCGCGACCGCCTCCGGGCCATCGCCTTCGGCACCGCCACGATCCGGGACTGCCTGCGTCGCCACCTCGTCACGAACTATCTTCCCGCCCAGGCGTGCTACAACCTCGGCGAGTATCCGGCCACCCGGCCGTGGGACCCGGGCGAGGAGGACGAGGCGGAACTCGACCGTCTCGCCACGCTCGGCGTCGAGGTGTTGCAGGTCTTCGACGATTGGAACGACTCGCTGCGCCTCTTCGGCGGCGACAAGTATTCGCCGGTGAACCGCGAGGGCTACGCCCGCTTCCTGGCGATGGCGCGGGCGCGCGGTTTCAAGGTGTTGACCTACGTCTCCCCCTGCTTCCTTCAGCGCACCGACCCCGACTTCGACCCGGCCTGGAGTCGCCCGGGGGATGTCCTCGTCGTCGGCTACTGGAACATGGCGCGCTTGTCGCCGGCGAGCCCCGGCTGGCGCGCCTACGTCCTCCGGAAGATCGCCCGCGTCATCGACGAGTGGGGCACCGACGGCATCTACGTCGACGGCGGCTACCTCATGAATCGGCACGCCGCCAAGCGGGCCATGCCACCGGCGGCCGACGAGATCGCCGCCTTCACGGAGACCCCCGAGGAGGACGGCGCCTTCGCCGATCTCCTCGCGCTGATGTACGCCGACGTCAAGCGCCGCGGTGGGATCCTCAAGCTCCACGTCGACGGCGTCGACAAGCCGCGGACGGACCTCGCCACCTACGACTATCTGTGGGTCGGCGAGGGGGTGCAAAGCGCCGACGCGATGCGCGAGGCGGTCAAGGACCATCCGCCGTACGTCGTCCCCTGCCTCGACATGGGCTTCACGAGCCTGGAGTCGATCGACGAGCCCTACCTCCACGCGATCCCCTTCATGCAGTTCCCGGTGGCGTTCGGGGGGCGGATCTTCACCGGCGAACGCGGCTTCGTCCCCGGCGTCGCCTACCACGACGACTTCTGGCTGAAGCGATGCCGCGACGCCCGGGCGATCCACCGTGAGAATCCCGCGCTGCTCCACACCTACTCGGCCTGGGACGAGGTGCCGGGGAGCCCCCGGACACGCGAGAGGTGGGGGGAGTGGCTCGCCCGCTACCGGCCGCTCGTCGAGGAGGGGACGCGTGCCTGGCTCGGGATCAGCTCGAGCGACCTCTTCGCGGCGCCACTCCCCGCGGAGGTCGTCGCCTCGGCTTTCGCCAACCGGCGTTTCCGGCTGGTCCTCGCCAACTACGGCCGGACAACCGCGGAGATCACCACCGCGTCGGCGTGGCTCGGCGAGGGGGACGCGGCGCCCCCGGCGAGCCGGTTCACGATCCCCCCCCGGTCGCTCCTCCTCCTCGAGAAGCCGTTCGACGGCTGATCCGCCGGCCGATCACCTCGTGGCGACGACGGCGACGGGGGACGTCCCAAGCGGGGCCTCCGCGGTGCCGGGCGCCGTCCGGCGGACGAGGCCGTCGAGGTAAAGATAGACGACCGGCGTCGTGAACAACGTCAGCATCTGGCTAACGATCAGGCCGCCGACGATCGCGATCCCCAGCGGCCAGCGAAGCTCGGCCCCGGGGCCCGTGCCCAGTGCCAGTGGCAAGCCTCCCAGGAGCGCCGCGAGCGTCGTCATCGTGATCGGCCGGAAGCGGAGCACACAGGCCTCGTAGATCGCCTCGCGCGGCGCAAGGCCCCTGGTCCGCTCCGCCTCGAGGGCGAAGTCGATCATCATGATCGCGTTCTTCTTGACGATCCCGATGAGGAGAATGATGCCGATCATCGCCATCACGTCGAGCTGGCTCCCCGTCCACTGAAGCGCCAGCAGCGCCCCCAGGCCGGCGCTCGGCAGCGTGGAGATGATCGTGAGGGGATGGACCACG
>JBIIQL010000517.1:0-3152 GCA_044342095.1 Pirellulales bacterium | reverse complement strand
GACGAGACTCGATGCATCCAAGAATCGTGTGCCGGCCCTTCCAGGGACGGAGCGAGGTCTTGGAGCGTGGGGCTCGGTGGCTTTTTCCGGGGGGCTCGCTGGCAAGTTTTTTGGGCCCTGGTCTGCGTTTGTTTCGTCGTTCGTTCCCTCAGTTCCCTCACCATCCGCACCGTCGTCACCTTCCCTGCGTAGACGTGTCCGCCGGGCAATCGATCGCCAGCCGCGTCCGTCGGGAAAACAAGGCAATCCAATCACCATGGTCAACCGCTCCGCGTTCCAGCTTTCCAGCCCGATCCGCGCCCTCGTGCTGGGGTGCGTCGCCCTCGCTGTCGCCGGGTGCGGAGCCGGTGGTCCGTCGTTCAATCCGGTCGGCGGGAAGCTGACGATCGACGGGAAGATTCCCGAGAACGTCCAAGTCTCCTTCTACCCCGTCGATGGCAAGGGGCCGATCGCTTCCGGCACCGTCGATGCCGCTACCGGGCGTTACGACCTCACCAGTAGCGGTGGCGTCGGCAAGCCCGCCGGCAAGGGGGCGGTCGCCGGTAAGTACAAGGTCGTCCTCAACGCCAGCGGCGGCGGCGGCGGCGGCGGTGCTGGATCGCCCGAGGCGATGATGGCCCAGTACGGTGGTGGCAACAAGGGGAAGTCCCCTGCCATGCCGAAGGCTTCGTTCAAGAAAGAGTACAGCGCTGCCTCCTCGAGCCCGAAAGAGGTTGAGGTCAAGTCGGGGGCCAATGCCATCGACCTCGCGCTCTAAAGGCTTTCGTCGGTTCGGTCCTCGGAGGATTCCCAGTCAACGTCGATTGCTCTCTCCCGGTTCCCCACGCTCGGTTCCCAAGCTCGATTTATTTTTCATTCCTTTGTTCCCAGGGAGCGGATCCCGGTCGATTCGGCTCGTTCCGTTCAACGTTTTCAGCAATGGTTCGCACAGCCGTTTCCTATACGGCGGATTTCTCTCATCGGCTTCATTCACGGAGATTCACTGATGTCCATTCAAACCCTTTTCAGGGGGCGTGTCCGCGGGGCGTTCACGCTCGTCGAATTGCTCGTTGTGATCGCGATCATCGGCACGCTCGTCGGCCTCCTCCTCCCGGCGGTCCAATCCGCCCGTGAGGCTGCCCGTCGCAGCAAGTGTTCCAACAACCTCAAGCAGCTTGGTCTGGCCATCCAGAACCACGCTTCCGCCAAGCAGGACGTCCTTCCTTACAACAAGGATCAGGCGATCTGCGGCAACGGCAACTCGACGACCGGCCAGCGGGAATACAGCCTCTCGAACGACGGTGCCTGGTCGTGGGTGGTGATGGCGATGCCCTATATGGAAGAGCAGGCCCTTTACAACGGGTTCAACTTCGCTCTCAACAGCTATGACAACAGCACCAGCCCGGTCAACAATCTTTCGCTGGCTGCCAAGCCGCTGAAGAACATGCTCTGCCCGTCGAACACGGCGATGGATCCGGTCCGCACCGGCCAGGCTGCCAGCTACTTCAACTGGAACGGCTACACCTTCGGCGGTGCCGACTACACCGGCAGCCTCGGGCATGTCTGGTCGGGTTGGCACGATTGTGGAGCGATCCCCGAGTTCGGTGATCCGGAGGGGAAGGGTCGCTTCGCCAAGGGAAGCAATCCTGGCACGCCGTGGGTGAACGGCGAGTGCATGGATGAGCAGGCCAACTTCAATGGTGTGTTCAAGCAGGTCGGCCCGCGGAAGCTTGGCGACATCGTCGACGGCACCTCGCGGACGATCGCTGTCTTCGAGAACATGCACTGGCGGGGCGGCAACGGCGCGAACTTCGATTACAACGTTCAGCAAGATTCTGCCTGGGTGAATCCGAACGGCGTCGTCGACAGCCTCCTGAAGCCCCTCAACAACACCAACCCCGCTTGGCAGAGCTGGGCTGGCGACCAGCGTTGCCACGGCTGGAGCAGCAACCACCCCAGCGGTGCCCATGCGGCTCGGGCTGACGGCAGCGTTGGCTACTTCAACGAGAACATGGACCACTGGGTTCGTTACTGCCTCGCCACGGCCCGTGGCCGTGAGTCGCAGAACGAATAATCAGGCTGACCTCGCCACGGTCGATCCCGGTGATCATCGGGATTGGATCGGTGCATAAGCCTCTTCAAGACGGGGCCCGCCGGCAGCGGCGGGCCCCGTTTCTTTTTGGTTTGCGGTATCCTGCCGAAGGTGGCACGCGGCCTCCCGATGCTCCTCTCCTGATCTCCGCCATGCTCCGCCGTTCATCCTCCACGCCGTGCCTGATCGTCGCGATCGTGGCCAACGCTTGGCTCGTCGGGTGTGCGAAGCCGCCGCCCTCCTCCGCGCCTCGTCCGGCACCCACGGCCCAGCCCTCCGGCGGGGCAAAAAAGTCAGCGGACGCATCAGCGAAGGATGTGACGACTGAAAAAGCGTCGCCGTTCAAGTTCGACCGGCCGGCGAAATCGGAAGGAGACGCGGGCGGCGATCCGGTGGCCTGCCCGCGCTTCGAGGAGACAAGCGTGGCCCGCGGCTTGGAGCATGTCTACCGCAACGGCGAGGCGGGGGGCTCGTTGATGGTGGAGGCGATCGGGGGCGGCGTCGGCTGGCTCGACTACGACCGCGACGGACTGTGGGATCTCTTTTTCAATCAAGGGGGGGATCCGGCTGCCGTCGATCGCACCGACCAGCCTGTCGACCGCCTCTTTCGGCGACGGCCTCCGACCGCGGCGGGGGGATTCGTCGATGTCACGGGCGTCTGTGGCATCCACGAGACGGGCTACGGGCAGGGGGTCGCCGTCGGCGACTTCGACGGGGACGGATTCGATGATGTGTATGTGACGAACGTCGGCGCCAACACCCTCTATCGCAATCTCGGCGACGGGACGTTTGAGGATGTGACCGCCGCGACCGGAGTCGGCGACGAGCGCTGGAGTTCCTCGGCGGCCTGGGCCGATCTCGATAGCGACGGCGACCTCGATCTCTATGTTTGCAACTACGTCCGCTACGACCCCTTCCACCCGATGGATTGTCGCAACGTCAAAGGGGAGCCGCGGATCTGCCATCCGCGCGACGTGGAGCATTGGCCCGACGAGTGCTACGAGAACCTCGGCGATGGATCCTTTCGTCCGGTCGCCGAAGCGTGGGGGCTCTTGGGCCCAGGTAACAAGGCGCTCGGGGT
>JBIIQL010000516.1:0-3153 GCA_044342095.1 Pirellulales bacterium | reverse complement strand
ACGAGCAGGTTGACATCCGGGACGATCATGACGCGGATCCACCAGAAGAGTGGCAGCGGAGAAAGTCCTCGGTTTCGAGGTCGTCGACGAGCCGATTCAGCCCGGCCGCATCGATGCCGGGCCGCATTCCGCAGGCCTGCGGTTCAACGACGAAGGGTGTCGGCGTCGCGTCGGGGCGATCCCCCATGGAAATCCCGCGGCGGATGGCGTTGTTGACGACCTCCTTGAAGCTCACGCCCAGCCGCCGGGCGAGCTTCGTGAGATCCTTGGCGAGATCGTCGTCGAGGGTCAGCGTGGTGCGCATCGCGCTTTGGCTCCCGTGAAACGCGGAAAACGACACCGTGCATCTTGATGCCTGAAGAAAAGAGCGTCAAGATGTCCTAAGAGAAGGCTTTGCTGGGGAGAGACCCCGGCAGGATCGCCTGGCAGGCCTTCTTACTCCGCCGTGCCGAGCCAGCGGTCGATGATCGTGTCGATGGCGCCATCCTCCTTCATCGTCAGGATCACCGCGTTGAACCGCTCGCGGAGCGGGCTCCCCGCCGGCACGACGATCCCGAAGTCGAAGGACTCGAAGACGGGTCCCACCAGCCGATAGTTCGATCGACCAGGCCGCGAGATCGCATGACGCAGGGTTTGGTTCTCGGCGACGATGGCCTCCACCTCCCCGGCGTCGGCCGCTGCGAACACCTCGTCGAAGGTGCGATATTCCATCGGGATGCCGCTGCGGGCGCGGATCGCCGGCCCCGAGACGCCGGTGGCCTGCGTGCCGATCACCCGGCCGGCCATGTCGCGCGGCCCGTGGATCGCTCCCCCGATCCGTTCGGCGGTGAGCGTCGCCGCAATGCTTCCGGTGAACAGGGCGATGAGCACCGTTCCGACGAGCATCCACGCCGTCGCCAGGATCCGCCCTGGCACCGTGTCGACATGCTTGTCGTCGCAGCCGCTGGCGATGAGCGTGCTGATCCCCCACCACGTCCCCTCCCACACGCCCCGCCGCCAGTCGCGGGGAAAACTCTTTTCGTTGACGCCGCGCTCGCACCACCAGAGCACATGCCCGACGAGCACCGTGAGGAGGATGAGCCCAGCAAGCAGCCGCCATGCCTCGCGCGTGAACAGAATCAAGAGCGGAGCGAGATAGGGATCGTCGTCGGTCTTCGGCACCGCGATCCTCAAGCCCGAATGGAACACCGAGTGGGTGAAGTCGAACTCAGCCTCCCGCTCGCGCGTCATCGCGACCGGCCCGAGGAACAGATCGGCCTCCCCCCGTCGTAAGGCCTCGAGGGCCTCGGCGAGCGAGTCCTTGATGATGTACTCGGTTGTCACGCCGAGCCGAAGCGTCATGTCGTCCCACATGTCGACCGATGGCCCTGTCGGCTTGCCGTCGGTGATCCCGAGCGTCACGCCCACCGGTGCGACGCCGACCCGGAGCGTTTCAGCAGCGGACAGCGAGTCGCTTTCACCACCGGCCAGACACGCCGCAAGCAAGAGCGCGGTCATGGAGGCTCCGCGCCCCCCCCAGGTCGCCGCAGCCACGAGTATTCCTCCGAGAGCGAGCAATCCAAACGCCGCCGGCAGCACGCCGGCCGGGAGTGTCGTCGAGGCCCCGGTGGCGAGCGCCTCCATGCCCCCGTCAGCCACGCCCCCGCCGGCAAGCGCCAGGAGGAGCAGCGGCATCGTGTTGTGAACGGAGTGGAGCACGATCGACGGGAGAAGGCTCCCGGTGGCGACGCGGAGGCAACCGGCCACGAGGCCGAGGGAAAACGTCGCCGGCATCCGTTCCGGGAGCACGTGCGCCGCGGCGAACAGGGCCGCCTGCACGAGCAGCGCCGCCGCGAGCCGGCCCCGGGTCGGCCGTTCGCCTGAGAGCGCCGAGAGGAGCCATCCGCGGAAGAGCAGCTCCTCGGCCACCGGCGGCACAAGTGCCATGAGCGTCCACGACACCCACCACGGATGCTGCTGGATGAGGCCGATGAGCCGCTCGGAAAGGCTGCGGATCGCCGGCGAGACCTCCGTCCCCTGCAGCGCGAGCATCACCGCGGCGGAGACGATGAACAATCCCGCCCCGAGGCTCGCCGCCCCCAGGGCCGCCAACACGGCCCGGCCCGCCGAACGGGGAAGGCCGAGGCCGAGCGTTCGCACGACATCAACCCGCTGCCAGGCGAGCATCGCCAGCAGCGGCAGGACCACGGCCACCCCCTGATGGATCGGGATGCCCATGAGGAGATTGTCCGTGGTGAAAGCCTGCACGTACCACAGCGCCGCCAGCCCCACCACGACTGGAATGATTCCCTGGGGGATGGTCGGGACGATGCGCGGCGCCGGCCGGGCGAGGACGCCGCCAGTGGCATCGGGCCCGCGGAAGAGGATCTCCTCGTCGGTGAGCAAATGCGCGGTGCCACGGAGGAGCAGCGCCGTGAGGACGGCCGAGGAGAGGAGCGTGAGCAGCAATGGCACCATCGCGTGGAGGATTCCTCCGCCGCCGTGATCCGGGGTGCCTGTGAGGATGTCGCGGGCCACCATCACCTGCCCCGTGAATGGCACGAGCGCCAAAGGGCCGTCGCCGCGCAGCCCTGGCACGAGCGCCGTGCCAGCCAGCGCCGCCACGAGGAGGATCACCGGCGTGAGGGTGTTCTGCGCTTCCTTGCCACTCTTCGACGCCGTCGTCACGGCCAGGCAGGTCGCCGCGGCGAGCGCCGCCAGCCCGACGAACGCGACCACGGTCACCACCGCTCCGGCCCCGAGGGAGGGGAGGCGCGAGGCCGCTCCGGCCGGGAGGAAGCGGAGGCCGACGGCACTGGTCAGCGCGATCGAAAGGCAATTGGCCGCGAGGGTCGCGAGGGTGACGGCGTACACGGCGAGAAACTTCCCGAACACGATGCTGCCGGTGCTGCAGGGGGCCATGAGGAGCGTCTCGATCGTCCCCCGCTCCTTCTCGCCGGCGATCGCGTCGATGGCCGGGTAGAAGGCGCCGGTCATCGTCAGGACGGCCAGGAGGACCAGGATCGACGCGGTGAGCGCGGGGAGGATCTTCTCGGTAGCCACCGTCGGGTCGGAGAACGTCTCCCCGAGGACTCGCAGGCGGATCGGCCGGAGGACGCTTTCCGGCAATCCGGCCCGGCTCACCCGGCCGGTGCGGATCGTCTCGGCGACGGC
>JBIIQL010000515.1:0-3158 GCA_044342095.1 Pirellulales bacterium | reverse complement strand
CATCGCGGCCAGCGGCGACCAGGAAGCCCCAGGCCAATGGGGCGGCGCCGTCCCACGCGGAGCCTTTGGGCGATCCTCGGTCGGAGCCAGCCTTGTCGCCGTCCATGGCAGCGGTGGCCGAGGCGCCCTTTCTCAGTGGAAGTGAGCCGCGGGGAAGTGAGCTGCGGGGAAACGAGCCGGGGGCGATCGCGGCCCGGGGGGACAAGCCTGTCGATCTCGTCGCTTGCCAGGAGCGGATCGGCCACACCTTCCGCGACGAAACGATCCTTCTTGCCGCCCTCACCCACGCCTCCGGGGCCGCGCATCGGCTCGCCTCAAACGAGCGGCTCGAGTTCCTCGGCGACGCGATCCTCGGCTTCATCGTCTGCGACACCCTCTATCGGATCTTCCCGGAATCGCTCGAGGGGGATCTGACGCGCGTCAAGTCGGTGGTGGTGAGCCGGGAGACGTGCGGCCGGATCAGTGAGCAACTCGGCCTCACCGAGTTTCTCATCGTCGGCAAGGGGCTGGCGGTCAACAGCGCCGTCCCGGTGTCGGTCCTTTCCGATCTCTTCGAGTCGGTCGTGGCGGCGATCTACCTCGACGGCGGGATCGAGCCGGCACGC
This sequence comes from Pirellulales bacterium, assembly GCA_044342095.1. Lineage (GTDB taxonomy): Bacteria > Planctomycetota > Planctomycetia > Pirellulales > UBA1268 > QWOP01. Next base: position 2,553 of record JBIIQL010000515.1, on the reverse strand, counting down.
CGGTTCGTGAGCCGTTGGATGGAGCCGGAGATCGCGCAGGTGTCGAGCGGGGCGCAGGGGGCGAACCACAAGTCGCTCCTCCAGCAGCTCTCGCAGCGCGATTTCGGCGTCACGCCCACCTACGAGGTGATGGAGGAGAGCGGGCCGGATCATTCCAAGAGCTTCCACGTCTCCGCCTTCATCGGCGAGCGGCGTTACACTCCCGCCTGGGGGCGCAACAAGAAGGAAGCGGAGCAGCGCGCCGCCTCCAACGCGTTGGTGGAATTGCGGGCTGCGGGAGTCGGAATCGCCGACGCCGGCAGGCGCGGATAACGCTCAGCCAGTCACCACCGACTGCTCACCACTGATAGCTCGGTGGCACCGAATATCGCTTCTCCCCCACGGGGAGATACTGGCCGCCGGCCCGCGTCCAGAGGTTGCTCCCCGTGCCGTGGGTCACCGGCACGACGTTGCTCCCATGCCATTCGAAGCGCTGGCCGGTCTCCAGGTCGTACACCCGCCCCTTCGTCGAATCGGGCATGAGCGACCACTGACCATCGTCACCGAGCCGCAGCGAGGGCTTGGCGCCGTTGATCGAGAGCCGCTTGGAGAGTTCCGGCGCCTGTTTCTCGAAGGCCTTCGTCCGCTCTTCGGATGTCGCCGGCATGTCGAAGAGGGCCGCCGGCTGCGACGACCCGGGGCCGAAGGCGAAGCGGAGCGTGCCATCGGCCGCGGCCTTGCTCCACACCCACTTCCCCATCCCTGAGCTGTAGCGCTGATAGACGTGCTGCGGCTTGACGTCTTTGCGGGCTACCGCCGAGTACTTCTTCGAGAGCGGATCGAACTTGTAGATCAGGCTCGTGTCGCTGCCGGGGGCGGCTTGGGCGGGCTTGTCCGACGCGGAGGTGCCCGGAGCAGGCTTGGCCGAAGCGGGCTTCGACGCTTCTTCGGCCGCGGTCGTCATTCCTCCGGCGTGGATCACCACGAGAAGAGCGACGAGGAGGAAGCGCGGGGCGAGCGGGGAGCGCATGGGAGGGGTCCGCAAGGCGGGGAGGGGGGATCGAAGCATCCTCCACACTAATTCGCCCCCCTCTGATCTCAAGGCGGCGGACCCGGAATGCCGCCCTGGCCGGAAGGCAGACCTAGCCGGGGACACCTGTCGCCTGGGGCTTAAAAAACCACGGGCGGCACGCAGGATCGCTCCCATGTGCCGCCCGTTGGAGGTGTTGAGGGGGGGCGGTCAGGGCATTGACGTCCCCCCCAGGGAAAAGTGTGGTGCTCCCCCCGGCAATTTTTCAATTGGAGTTTTCGGCAAGAGTGACGAGATGGCATGCCCCTTGGGACGAATCGGGCAGGGGCGGGGACGAACCGGCAAAAGCGTGCTCGACAGGAGGGGGGAGGATCGATCGCGCGGCGCGGGCGTCAGTCAGGAATCAATCAGCTCCCGGAGCCGGGAGGGACGGCTCGCCTCGCTCGGTTGCGGCGTACCCGCCGCTCGCGGGCCGGTGGTCCAGAACCCCAGGCTGCCGCCACGTGTTTCGTGTTGGTGGATCGCCCCGCCTCCGTCACGCTCCGGGGAGGCTCTTGGCGTAGAAGAGGGCGAGGCCGTTTTCCGGGCGGTAGACCGCCGGGGTGAAGCCGAGGCTTTCGTAGAGCTTGCGGGCGGGCCGATTGTGCTCGAGGACTTCGAGCGTCACCTTGGCGCAGCCCCGCTCCACCGCCGCCTTCTCGACTGCCTCGAGGATCGCCCTGCCGATCCCATGGCCCCGGTGGGGGGCGAGAACGCAAAGATCGTGGAGATTGACGACGGGCCGGGCGGCGAACGTCGAGAAGCCGACGAAGCAGGTGGCGAGGCCGACGAACGCGCCGCCGACGGAGGCGAGGAAGACGAGCGTCGTCGGATGGGCGCGGAGCCCGGGGATGAGGCGATCGAGAACGTCGGCGGGAAGCGGCTCGCCGTTGGCCATGGGGTCAAGCGCGTAGGCCGCCGTGATCGCCACCACCGCCGCTTGGTGATCGGGGCGGCCCAGATCGGCCTGAATGATCACAAGGTCGCGATCGCTCGTCATCGTGGGAAACGCCTTCTGCTGAAACGACTCGCCGGCCCCGCGGGCGAGGCGATGCGACGATACGGCCCCGGGGCCATCGCGCCCAGGGATCTGCGCGAACACCAGCAGGACCTGCCCCAGGAAGGGCGGAGCCGCGAGGGCCTCGCCCGGACGGCAAAATTGCAGGTGTCCGTCTCCAGTTGTGGGGAAGGGGAGCGACGCGGACCTGGGGAGCCAAGTCGCGCGTAGGATGCTCCAGTGGCGTGAATCGCCGTCATGGCTCGTGTGGCTGCCCGGCGCTCAAACCCCAAAACGAACGAAAAAACCCTTTTCGAGGCTTCCATCATGGACATCGTCCTTTTCATGCTCATCGGCTTGGTGGCTGGCTGGTTGGCGGGCGTGCTCATGAAGGGAAGCAGCTACGGCCTCGTCGGCGACCTCGTCGTCGGCGTCCTTGGCGCCCTCATCGGCGGCACCCTCTTTCAGCGGCTCGGGATCTCCGCCGGTAGCGGCCTTCTCGGGGCGA
>JBIIQL010000063.1:0-11051 GCA_044342095.1 Pirellulales bacterium | reverse complement strand
GAGGACCAGCGCACCGAGGAACAACATACGCTTCATCGAGCCACATCTCCTTTGCTTGTGGATCACGCGAGAGGTTTGAGGTCCCGATCGCGAGGCTAGGTCACCCCGAGGAGTGATCCACGAACTATCCCGCGACAGGCCTGTCGAGCCATTCCGTGACTCGATTCATGGCAGGTTGCTGTCGCCCCCTGGTTGCCCGACGGGCACAGTGATGCCCCGGGGGACACTTGGGGTATCGGACGGCTTGGGAAAGCGGCTTGAGTGTGCTGCAAGTTTCTTTGTTTCAAGGACTTGTGGTAACTGTTGGGCTGACTTTGCATGCTGTTTCGAAGGGGTAAGCTCTGCGGCCTCTGGCCCTCTAACCGTCACAGTTTGACGCGCAGCATCGACCCTACCGGCACAGCTTCGCGCGGGCCTGCTTCCGGCTGGTAAGCCTTGCCGGTTGTGAGGCCCCCGATGGGGTTCGTTGACAGGGTCTGCCCCGTCCCTACACTCCATCCCCAGACGTTGGTGTCCCTCCGTCGCAGCTGGCGACAGGGGGCTCAACAGGGAACTCCGGTGCGATTCCGGGACGGCCCCGCCGCTGTGACCGGGCAGGACGACCGTTGTCATCGATGCCATTGCGTCTCTCCTCCCCCATGTGACGCGGGAGGTGGACGTGAGAAGGCGACAACGTCGGCCCGGGAGTCAGAAGACCTACCAATCGTCCCAGGAGCGCGTGAGGGCTGCGAGGGCGGCCCCACGGGCACGTCCCGTACGCGCGGGGCGGTATCGGAAGGAGTCGGCGGAATCTCCCAGGCCGCGGCCCAGAGGGTCGTTGCCTGCGCCTCGGTCAGCCCGCCAGCGGGCTGCCGGGCGGGGATCGTCGTCGGTAGGGTGGGGCCCGGCACCGCCCGAGGAGGCTTTTCATGATCGGCTCGTCGTTCTCTGCGCTCTCTGTGCGCCCACTCGTCGCGTCCTCTGGCGGGGTCGTCGTTGGTTCGTCGATTCCCGGCCTTTCGCCGTCCCCGCGCCGACCGCGGGCCTTCACCCTCGTCGAGCTCCTCGTCGTGATCTCGATCATCGGGGTCCTCCTCGGCCTCCTCCTTCCGGCCGTTCAGGCGACACGTGAAGCCGCCCGGACCGCGGCCTGCTCGAGTAATCTCCGCCAGCTCGGCCTGGCGGTGCAGTTGTTCACCGACTCACAGCGTGGCCGGCTGCCGCCGCTGAAGCTCGACGATGCCCGACGGATCGCCGGCACGCTCGCCGGCGAATATCCCTATCCCGGCAGCAGCCGCTATTGGTTCGGCACCGTCTCGGCTAACCCCGCCGGCGGCCCTGAAGGCGTCGATTTCACCACGGGGCTCCTCACGCCGTTCCTGGAGGGGAACGTCGCCGTCTACCAGTGCCCGTCGTTCGGACCGGGGCAGGTCGACACGCTGACGTACGGCACGATGTGCAGTGGCTACGACTACAACCCTTCCCTCGGCCCCGGCACGGTCATCGGGTACGACGCCTCGTGGAATCCCCGCCTGGAGGACCGCGACCGGCGCTTCTCGATGGCGAGTGTCCGCGAGACGCAGCGCACGATCGTGTTCGCCGACAGCGCCCAGGTCCGCTACGACCTGAAGTTCATGGAGAACCTCGGCGGTCTGGTTCCCCCCAGCGGCAACTTCCCCACCGTCCACTTCCGTCATGCCACGCAGGCCAACGTCTGCTTCCTCGATGGCCACATCGAGTCGCGGCCGTGGATGTTCGCCGTCGACGTCCCCGGCGACACCTGGCTCACCGCCGAGCAGGCGGGGCTCATGGAGCGGAAGAAGCTGGGGTTTGTCTGTGACGGCGAGCCGCGCGACCTGGCCACCCGCGACGCCCTCTACGACCGCGATTGAGCCCGAGCCCGTTCGTGGAGGATGGCGAGCCTGCCATGCACGATCCCACCGACCAGCAGCGGCGTGAGGCGGCGCTTGTCTGCAATGCCCGCGCCTGGGACCGGCTGGCGACCGCGCAGGCGGCCCTCGCCCGCCCGGCCGCCGACGAGGCCTTCGACGATCCGCGTCGCTGGCTCGGGAGCGGCGGGCCGACGGGGCGGCCGTGGCTCCCGGTGCGGCTCGATGGCCTCGAACTCCTCTGCCTCGCGGCCGGCGGGGGCAAGCACGGTCCCCTCTATGCGGCGGCCGGGGCGCGGGTGACCGTCGTCGATCTCTCGCCGGCGATGCTCGCCCTCGACCGGCAGGTGGCGGCCGAGCGGCGGCTCGATCTGGAGATCGTCCAGACCTCGATGGACGATCTGCGGATGTTCGCCACCGGGCGCTTCGATCTCGTCATTCATCCGGTGAGCACCTGCTACGTCCCCGAGGTGGGAAGCGTGTTCCGCGAGGTGGCCCGGGTGACCCGGCCCGGGGGGCGCTACGTGAGCCAGCACAAACATCCATCGAGCCTTCAGGCGGGCCTCGCCCCCGGCCCCGCTGGACGGTGGGAACTCGAACACCGCGCCGACCGCCGCGAGCCGCTCCCCCCGGCCCCGCCGTCGCGGCTCCGCGAGCCGGGAACGCAGGAGTTTCTCCACGGGCTCTCCGCGATCCTCGGCGGGATCTGCGCGGCGGGATTTGCCATCGAGGATCTCTGCGAGCCCGATCACACCCGGCCGGGGGCCGAGCCGGGGTCGTTTGCCGACCGGGCCTCCTTCCTTCCACCGTATCTCCGCATCCTTGCCCGCCGGGGCGACTCGGTCGCGCCGCCGGCGGCCAAACTGGTGGTAGGCTAAGCCCCTTCCTGGAGAAGTGCCCCATGCTCTGCCTCACCGTCATGATCCTCGTCCGCGATCCGGCCGACGTGCCCCGCGTCCGCGACCTTCTCGCCCAGCAGCGGCGCGGCAGTCTCACGGAGCCCGGGTGTCTGAAGTTCGACGTCTATCACTCGACCGTCGAGCCGCGCCGCTTCGTCCTCGTCGAGCACTGGGCATCGGCCGAGGCCCTCGAGGCCCATCGTGTCGCCGAGGCCTACACGACGATCTACAAACCGCACGTCCTGCCGCTGGTCGACCGCGAGGGGCATCCCTCGGAACTGCTGGGGTAAAGCCGATGATCCTCCTCGTCGACAACTACGACTCGTTCACCTGGAACCTCGTCCAACGGATCGGCGAGATCGCCCCCGGTGTGTCGATCGAGGTCCATCGCAACGACCAGATCGATTGCGACACAATCGCCACCCTCGCCCCGAGCCATCTCGTCATCTCCCCCGGCCCCTGCACGCCCGACGAGGCGGGGATCTCCTGCGACGCCGTCCGCCGCTTCGCCGGCCGGATGCCGATCCTCGGCGTCTGTCTCGGCCACCAGTCGATCGGGCAGGTGTTCGGCGGAAGCATCGTCCGGGCCAAGCGGCTCATGCATGGCAAGGTCGACCGGATCGAGCATTCGGGGCAGGGGCTGTTCGTTGGACTCGAGAGCCCGATCGAGGCGACGCGGTACCACAGCCTCGTCATCGATCCCCCGACCCTGCCGCGGGAGTTCCATGTCGACGCCTGGTCGACCGCCCCCGACGGCTCGCGGGAGATCATGGCCGTCCGTCATGCGACGCTGCCGATCTACGGCGTGCAGTTCCATCCCGAGAGCTTCCTCACCCCTGCGGGCTACGACCTCCTCCGCGCCTTCCTCGCCGTCGGCCCGGGCGCCATTCCGTCGGCCGGCCGGTCGGCCGCGGCCACGGCCTGACGGCTTCACCCCGCGATGCCACCGGAGGGGCGGGCTGCCGCCCGAAAAAAGGCGATGATCGATCTCGAAGCGGCGCTGGCCCATGTCGTGGCGGATGCCCGCCCTCTTCCGCCGCGGCGCGTACGGTTGGAGGAGGGGCGTGGGCGGAGGCTCGTCGAGCCGGTCGTCGCCGACGTCGATTCCCCACCGTGGAACCGGGCCATGATGGATGGCTTCGCCGTCCGTTCGACGGACATGGTCGATGGAGCAGGGGGAAGCCCGGCGCCGGTGTCGCTCGACGTCGTCGTCGATCTCGCGGCCGGTGATGCCTCGACCCTCGAGATCCGCCCTGGCGCCTGTGCCCGGATCATGACCGGCGCGCCGATCCCGGCAGGGACTGACGCCGTGGTGCCGATCGAGTGTGCGGTCGAGGGGACGGCCGGCGTGCATGCCGGAGGGGTCGTCCGGCTTGTCGAACCGACGTTTCGCGCCGGGCAGCATGTCGGTCTGCGCGGCTGTGCGTTCAGGGCCGGCGCCGAGGTCCTCCCGGCGGGGGCGCTCCTCGCGCCGGCAGCGGTGGGCCTCGCGGCCGAGGCGGGGGCGACGCATGTCGTGGTCGTACCGCGGCCGCGCGTGGCGATCCTCTCGACGGGGAGCGAGCTTGTCGCCCCCGAGACGCTGCCCAGCTTCGGTCAGACGCGCAATTCCAACGGCCCGATGCTCGCCGCGGCCGTCGCCGCCCTCGGTGGCGAGCCGGTGGCCCTCGGCACGGTCGTCGATCGGCCGGAGCCGCTCCGGGCGGCGGTCGCGCAGGGGCTCGCGGCCGACATCCTCCTCCTCTCCGGCGGCGTCTCGGCGGGGGATCTCGATCTTGTTCCCGATACCTTCCGCCGCTGTGGCGTCGAGAAGATCTTCCACAAGGTCCGTCTCAAGCCGGGAAAGCCGGTGTGGTTCGGCATCTTCACGCGCCCCGGCGGGGGAGGGCGGTGTCTCGTCTTCGGGCTCCCCGGCAATCCGGCCTCGAGTCTCGTTTGCTTCGATCTCTTCGTCCGACCGGCGCTCGCCTCTCTCCTCGGCTGGCCCCAGGGACGCTGGTCTCTCCCTCGGCGGCGCGCGCGGCTGGATGGGGCGGCGAAGGGGGCCGAGGATCGGCCGGTCTATGCCCCATGCCGGCTCGTATCGGGCGCCGACGGCATCCTCATCGCCCATCCGCTCCCCTGGACGGGCTCCTCCGACCTGGTCGGCTTGGCGGTCGCCGATGCCTACCTCGCGCTTCCCGCCGGTGTTCGTCGTGCCGAGGCTGGCGACGAAGTCGAGGTGGTGATGCTCCGTGATGATTCAGACAGGGCGTGAGGAACGGGGGGGCGATGAAAAAGAAGCGCGGTGGCCATCGGCCCCGTCTGCCGGACCGCCCCTTTCTCACCGGGACGTGGGCGTTTCCCTTTTACCCCGGCGTCCGCGGACGCACGCTCCTGCTGGCGGTGCTCGCGTTCGTGGTCGGAGTCTTGGCGCGGGAGAGCCTCCGGCTGATGGCAAGCGGAGACAGCCGGCTCTCGTTTCTCGGCGCGATCTTCTCCGTACTGACGGTGTTCGCCTTCGTGACCTGGTTCGCGGTGGCCGCGGCCTGCGCGCTTGCGATCATCGGGGATACGGCCAACGGCTGCGACCGGATCGTGCGTTGGCCCGACGCAGCGTTTCTCGATTGGATCGGTGAGACGTTCGTCGTGGCCACCGGCGTCGGCATCAGCGTGGCGCCGCTTGTGGGCCTGGCCTGGGTGTCGAGGGAGTTCGGAAGCGAGAGCGACGGCGGCGTGCCGGTGGGTTTTTTCTTCCTCTTCCCCGTCGTGCTCCTCGCCCTGCTCGAGAACGGTAGCCTGTTCGACGTCGTCTCGCTCCCGCTCCTCCGCACCTTCTGGATGGCTCCCGGCGGCTGGGGGAGATTTTATCTCTCCACCGCCATCCTCGTCCTCGCTGCGGCCACGATCGTGGTGCTTTCCGTCCCGACTCCCGGGGACGGGCAACTGTGGGGGATCGCGGCGATCGCGGTGGTGAGCGTGATGTCGAGCCTCGTGTGGCTGATCTACTTCCGCCTCCTCGGCCGACTTGCCTGGTTTTGTGCTGACCGCACCGCGGCGGCGGAGGCGGAAGTGGAACTCCAAGCCGAGCCCGAAGCGGGAGTGCCTGAGGCCGACGCGGAGAACTGACACCGCGATCCAGCATGGTCCAACCGCCCCCGTCATCGGTCTGCGGCGGGAGCAGCGGGCTGCAGTGACAGCGGGCGACACGCGCGCGGATGACCGGGGTGGGCGTGTTATCCCGGAAGCCCATGCTTGACCCTGGGCCTGGTCGGCGCCTAAGGTTCCGACGAGTAGTGCCAAGCATAGCAGGCACGGTGTCACCTCTTCGTGGCACTTCTCGGTCCCAGGACGGACGGCTCACCAGACGACGTCCATCGGCGCGAACTCCGGCCCGCCCATCCCACGGTGCGGTTCGGGTGTCGACGCTGATTCCCGAGGACCTTCCCATGCTCGCGCCTTCTTTCCGTCGTTCCTTTCGTTCTCTCGGTGAATCTCATTCGCGGCCGCGGCGGCAGGTGAGGCGGTCCCATCGGGCATCGATCGAAGGACTCGAGTGCCGCTCGATGCTGACCACGTTCGCCTTCGGAGGCGGCACCCTCAACCTCGACATCGACACGATCGGGGCTGACGTGTCGCTGACGGCGACCGGGGCGAACAGCTACGTGTTCACGAGCAGCGATCTGTTCACGGGACTGGAAATCCCCGGTCAACTCGTGGGGAATGGCACGAACACCCTCACCATCACGACGGCCCTGGGGCTGACCAACGCGTTCGTAACCGACAGCGTGCGGGGCGTCACCGTCGACGTCGCCGGAGGCGTGGGCGCGAGCACATGGGACGCCGATCTCGCCGTCGCGCTCGCGATTCCCGGCAGCGGGACGGTCAACGTCACGGCGGCGACAACCTTCAGCGGCGCTCATGGAGTGTCCCTCTCTGGCGTCAGCGTCAACGTCAATGCCGCGCTCTCCACGGCCACCGGGGCGATCACCCTCGACGCCGATGAAGGGCTGCAGGCGATCGCCGTGGCGGCAGGGACCGTGATCGGCGCGCTCGGATCGGTGACCAGCAGCGGCGGGTCGATCGTCATCGCCGGCCGTGGCGGAGATGCGATCCTCGGTGACCAGGTCGGGGTCTCGATCCTCGGGCTGGTCCGTGCCGGTGATGACGGCGCCAGCTTCGGGACCGTGACGATCACCGGCGTCGGTGGGGCGTCGGGCGGAGATGGCAACCATGGCGTGGAAGTCACCCCCCTCGGAAGCGTCTCGTCGACGGGCGGTGCGGTATCGATTACCGGCACTGGATCGTCGAGCAACGGCAGCAACGCCGGGGTCGTGATCGGAGGCACGGTGTTGACGACCTCCGCTCCCGGCAGGCCTGGTGACGTGATGATCGAGGGCTTCGGAGGGGGAGGCGTGGGCACGGGGCTCAATTTCGGCACGTGGCTGAAAAGCACCGGTCGAATCACGACCCTCGCCGGGGATGTCTCCGTCACCGGTCATCAGGGGGTGGGGGATCCGAGCATCGTGTTCCCCTTCACGACGTCGCCCGGCCTCGTCGATCTCAATGGGACCGTCGGCTCGACCAGCGGCGATTTGGCGTTCACCGCCGACAGCATGCTGGCCGACATCTTCGCCAGCGGTTCGATTGCCACCACGGCGACGGTCTCGATCCGCAACCTCCTCCTCGGGCAGGAAATCGAACTCGGCGCCGACACCAACCCGCTGCTCGAGGCGATCGTCGCGTCGCGGCTCGTGATTGGCCGCAGCGACATCCTCCCCGTCATCACCCAAGCCGGGTCGCCGCAGGGCATCCTTACGCTCTCGCCGGGGACGGCTCTCGAGCTCATTGGATCGTCGATCTCGCTCCAAGCCGATATCTCCACCGTCGGGGCGGAGCAGGTCTATTCCGGCCCGGTCCACCTCGGTGATCTCGCCGCGCCGGCGGACGTGACGCTCACCGCCGCGACGGCGACCTTCCACGCGCCGATCAGCGGTGGCGGCCGCTCGCTCACCATCGCCGGTGAAGCCGTCTTCGAGGGGAACGTCGCCGCCGTCAAAGACCTGAGCGTCATCGGCACGACGCTCGCCGCGGCCGACATCACGACGACCGGAGCGCAGACCTACGGCGGGGTGATGACGCTCGGACAGCCGCTGGTCACGTTGACGGCCGCGAGCGGGACGTTCGGGGCGGGTGTCGTCGGCGGTGGCCGTTCCCTCGCGATCGACTTCGGCGGTGTGACGGCGATCGACGGCGCCACCTTCACCGGCATCGGCTCGCTCTCGACCGGCGGCGGAGGGCTGACGACGCTCACCGGCGACCTCGTGACCAGTTCGGGGCAGTCCTACGGCGATGCGGCCCTGCTGCAGGGGGACACGAAGCTCACGACCGGCGGGGGGGCGTTGGTGTTCAGCGGCGCCGTCGATGGTGCCCGCAACCTCACGCTCGCCACCGGCGCGGGGCTCGTGACCTTCAACGCCGCCGTCGGTGCCGGCGTGCCGCTGGCATCGTTGGCGGTGAATTCCGCCGGCGGGCTGACCGCCCTGTCGACGATCGCTCTCGACGGTGCGGCCGTCGGCGCCGCCACCAACGGCCTCGTCGTGGCGTCGGGAGTGCCGGCCATCGACATCCAGGCGCCGGGGAGCACGATCCGTCGCTTCGCCGGATCGGGGATCATCCTCCAGTCGTCGGCCGGATCGCATCTGGCGGGCTTCACGATCTCCGACAATCTCGCCTACGGGGTGTATGTGCAGGGAGATTCAAGCGGCAGCCGCCTGTCGGGAAATACCGTGCGAAATAACGTCGTCGGGGTCTACCTCGCCGGTGCTGGCGGCCTGACTGTCGACGGCGGCAACCAACTCCTCGCCAACACCTCCTCGGGGATCTACGCCACCGGACTCGCTGCGACGACGACGACCGTCAGTGGCACCGTCGTCGACGGCCTCGGTGCCGGAGCCTACGGGGTGTTCCTCGACAATGCGAAGAACGTCCACGTGGGCCTCGTCGGCGCCGGAAACGGCAATTTGATTCTCGGCACGGGGATCGGAATTGTCGCCCGTGACGGGCTGGCCTCCTCGAGGATCGAGAACAACCTCGTCCAGGGCAACAGCACCGGCCTCTATCTCCTCCACACCCGGCACCTCAACGTCGCCGGTGGCAACCAGATCCTCTCCAATTCCTCCTACGGCATCCTCGCGCAGGGGGCATTCCTCGACACGACCGTGAGTGGCAACACGATCTCGGGGAGCACGGTCGGGGTTTGCCTGTCGAGTGCCACGGGGATCGTGATCAATGGCGGCAACCAGATCCTCGCCAGCACCGCCCACGGAATCTATGCCGTCGGCGGCTCGTCCGGGACGGTCATTCAGGGGAATACGATCGCCGGGGCGGGAAGTGGGGACTTTGGCGTGTTCCTCGATGCATCCCCCGGCGTGATCGTCGGCGGCACGGGGATTGGTGAGGGCAACGTCGTCACTGGCCATGCGATCGGCCTCTACGCCCGCAATGGCCTGGCCGGAGCGACCGTCGCCGGGAACACGATCGACGGCAACGGCTCGGGAGCGGTGCTGGCGTCGGCCCAGGGGCTTCTCGTCAACGGCGGCAACCGCATCACCCGCAGCAGCGCCTATGGTGTCCTCGTCCAGGGAGCGTCGAGCGGAACGGTGATCGCCGGTAACGAGATTGCGACCAACGTCATCGGGGTAGCGCTCTCCGCCGCGACCGGGGTGGCCGTCGATGGTGGCAATACGATCACCGGCAGTACGGCCGAAGGGGTCTACGCCGCCGGTACGTCGACCGACTCGAGCGTCACAAACAACACGATCGACGGCGGCGGGGTTGGTGCCTACGGCGTGTACCTCGAGTCCGCCACGGGCCTGCGTGTCGGTGATACGGGGGTTGGCAACACGGTGTCGGGGTGGAATATCGGGATGCATGTTCGCAATCTCTCCACCGGGAGCGTGGTGCGGGCCAACACCGTGACCGGAAACAGCAGCGGTCTGGTGCTCACGGCCGCGAAGGGCCTGATGGCTGACGGCGGTAACCGCTTCGGTGCAAACTCCGCCTACGGAGTGCTCGCCCAGGGGGATTGCTCGGCGTCGACGGTGGCCGGGAACACGATCGATGCCAACGTGGTCGGTGTCGCATTGGTCGACGCCCTCGGCGTGGCGGTCAACGGCGGCAATCAGATCGTCGGCAACTCCGCCCACGGCGCCTACATCCTGGGGAACGCCGCCGGCTCGAGTCTCACCGGCAACGCGATCAACGGTGCTGCCGTGGGGGCGTACGGGGTGTTTCTCGATGGTGCCCTGGGGCTGATGGTGGGCGACATCCACGCCGGGGACATCAATACCATCGTGGGGTGTTCCAACGGGATCTATGCACGCGGTGTTCTCACCGGCACCACGGTGGTCAACAACGCGATCACCGGGAACTCCTCGGGCATCGTGCTCTCGGCGGCAACCGGACTGGCCATCCGTGGAGGTAATCGCTCGATCGGGGCCAGTGCCTTCGGCCTCTATGCCAGCGGTGACTGTGACGGCACGACGATCGAGGGAAATACGTTCGAGAGTAACTCCAGCGGTGTCGTCCTCGACGGGGCGAAGCGTCTGTCCGTCGTGAGTGTCAACCGGATGGTCTCCAACACGTCCTTCGGACTCTACGCGAAGGGGGATTCGGCGGGCACCATCGTGCTTGGCAACACGATCACCGGCAACGGGCTGAATATCGATACCTCCGCCGCGGTCGGTGGCACCTTCCAGACGGTCTGAATCCGTCCCGGCCCGACGCCGGTGGGCTGGCTCTCACCGGCGTCGGAACCGGCCTGCGCAGGGATGATCGTCGCGCGTTTCGGGTGACTCGTTCCCACCTGTCCGCGCCAGACCGGGCCTTTCCTTGGCGTGTCACAACGCCGTCTGGTCAGCCGGCGGCTGCGGCGAGGGCGCGGTTGGGGTTCGTGGCGATGAGCCGGTCGATCGCCGCGGGGGTCTGACCCACGTCGGCGAGGACGCGCCGCAGATGGGACAGCGTCGCCGTCGAGCCGACGAGGTGCGTTCGGTCGGCCGACCAGGCCGCGCCGTCCTCCCCGACGACGACCGTCTGCCCACCAAGATGGAACGTCCCCATGCCCATTCCCGCCGCGGCCGTCGCGTCAGAAACGACGATCGCCCGGTCGGGCCCCAGCCAGCGGAGCATCGCGCCCAGGAGGAACGACGGGAGATGGACGCCGTCGGCGATGAGGGTCACAAACGGCAGCTCCTCGCAGGCGAGCACCCGATGGAGGATGTTGTCGTGGCGGGGAAGAAGA
>JBIIQL010000514.1:0-3167 GCA_044342095.1 Pirellulales bacterium | reverse complement strand
CGTGCCGCCGCGGAAGGAATGGATCGACACCCTCGGCCGCCCGTTCCCGGTCTGCGAAGGCAGCCCCATCGGCCCGCTGTTCGGGTGAGAGCTGGATGGTGCGGCGGCCGGTCCGCAGCGTTGCCGCCGCGGATTTCAGGCGGAGCGTAAACTTGGGGGCCATGCCCACGCATCGTTCGTTGTCCTGTCCGGACCGCCGCCGTCCCCACAAGGGTCCCCGCATGTTCTGTCGTCGCTGGTGTCTCCTTGCGATGATGTTCGTTCTCGTCGGCGGCGGCGCTGCCTGCGGGCGTGCCTCCGCCACCGAGCCGGCGATTTCCTTTGATCGCGACATCCGGCCGATTCTTTCCGACACCTGTTACCAGTGCCACGGGCCCGACAGTGGTCACCGGCAGGCGGGTCTGCGGCTGGACCGCGCCGAAAGCGCTACCGCGGAGGCGGCCAGTGGGGCCAAGGCGATCGTGCCGGGCGACGCGGCGGCGAGCGAAATGATCGCGCGGATCGTCTCCGACGATCCCGACGTCGTCATGCCCCCGCCCGAAGCGAAGCTGGGGAAGCTCGCGCCGGAGCAGGTCGAGCTCTTGAAGCGCTGGATCGGCGCCGGTGCCGAGTACGAACCCCACTGGGCGTTTCAGTCGCTGAAAAAGCCGCTGCTGCCCGAGGGACCGGAGCCCGTCCATCCGATTGACGCCATCGTACGGAAGCGGCTTGTCGAGCGCGGCCTCGCCCCGCAGCCCCGGGCCGATCGGATCACGCTCGTCCGCCGGGCGACCTTCGATGTCACCGGCCTGCCGCCGACGGCGGAGGAAGTAGCCGCGTTTGTCGCCGACGAGAGCCCCGACGCGTATGAAAGACTTCTCGACCGGCTCCTCGCCAGCCCCCGTTACGGCGAGCGGATGGCGGCCGATTGGCTCGATCTGGCCCGCTACGCCGACAGCTACGGCTTCCAGGTCGATCGCGATCGCCCGATGTGGTGGTGGCGCGACTGGGTGATCGGGGCCTTCAACCGCAACCTCCCCTGGAACGATTTCGTCACCTGGCAACTTGCCGGGGATCTCCTTCCCAATGCCAGCGACGAGCAGATCCTCGCCACCGCCTTCAATCGCCTCCATCAGCAGGAGGCAGAGGGGGGGAGCGTCGAGGAGGAATACCGGATCAATTACGTCAACGACCGGGTGACGACCTTCGGCACGGCTTTCCTCGGCCTCACGCTCGAATGCTGCCGCTGCCACGATCACAAGTTCGATCCGCTCACGCAGAAGGAGTATTACCAGTTCTTCGCCTTCTTCGACGATGTCGACGAGGCGGGGCTCTACAGCTACTTCACGCCCGCGGTGCCGACGCCGAAGCTGCGGCTCGCCGACGACGCCTGGAAGAAAGCGATGCAGAAAGCGGACGAGGCTTGTCGTCTGGCGGCCACGGAGTACGAGCGCCGCGAGCGGATCGCGCGGGAGAAGGTGTTTGCATGGATTGCCGGCCGGGCCGACATGCCGGCGGAGCTCGCTGGAGCAAACCCCGGCGCTCTCCCGGGGAGGATCGCCGCGTTTTCTTTCGATGATCGGGGCGCCGACAACTCCTTCCCCAACGCGGTCGACGGCGGCTCCGCGGCGACGAGCCCGGCGGAGATCACCGTCGTCCCCGGGCACTCTGGCTCGGCCCTCAAGCTCACCGGCGATCATCCGGTGCAGACCGCGGTGGGCAATTTCCGCCGCAGTCAGCCGTTTTCGGTCAGCTTGTGGCTCGAGGCGCCGGTGCGTTACGACCGGGCGGTCGTCTTCCACCGCTCGCAGGCCTGGACCGATGCCGGCAGCCGGGGCTACGAGCTCCTCGTCGAGGAGGGGCACTTCCAGTGGTCGCTGATCCACTTCTGGCCCGGGGACGCGGCAAGCGTGCGCTCGGCGGAGCCTGTGCCGGTGGGGCGTTGGACACACCTCGTGGTCACGAGCGACGGATCGGGCCTAGCGGCTGGTTTGAAGCTGTTCGTTGACGGCCGGCCGGCGGCGGTGGAGATCGTCCGCGACCATCTCACGCGCGAGATCACCGGTGGCGGCGGCGATCACATCCGCATCGGCGAACGGATGCGCGATCAGGGATTCAAGGAAGGCCTCGTCGACGACTTTCAAGTCTTCGACCGGGCCCTCTCGCCCCTCGAAGCCCGCGAGCTGTTCGAGCCCGGCTCGATCGCCAGGCTCAAAGAAAAACGCCCCGACGGTGCGGCCGACCTCCTCGCCGGCTTCCAGGCAAGCGCGCTCGACGCGGACGCGGCGGCCGCCCGGAAAGCCCTCGAGGAGGCGCGGCGGGGGCGCGACGATCTCGGTGAGCAACCGCAGGAGATCATGGTGATGCGGGAGATGGCGACGCCGAAGACGGCCTACGTTCTTACCCGCGGTGACTACGACCAGCGTGGTGAAGCGGTTGGCCCCGACACGCCGGCCGTCTTTCCCCCCTTCCCGGCCGGCGAGCCACGCAACCGTCTGGGACTCTCGCGCTGGCTCACCGACCCGGCCAATCCGCTCCTGGCGCGGGTGACGGTCAACCGGCTCTGGCAGGCGCTGTTTGGCGTCGGCATCGTGAAGAGCGCCGAAGATCTCGGCACTCAGTCGGTTCGCCCGGAATACCCCGAGCTCCTCGACGCCCTGGCCTGGCAATTCTCCCGGCCGCGGGCCGAAGGGGGCCTCGCGTGGGACATGAAGGGGCTTGTGAGGACGATCATGCTCTCGGAGACCTACCGGCAGCGGAGTACGGCCGACGCGCCACTTGCCGCCGATGATCCGGCCAACGTGTGGCTGGCGCGGGGGCCGCGGCACCGCCTCCCGGCAGAGATGATCCGCGACGGGATCCTCGCGTCGTGCGGCCTGCTTGTCGAGCAGGTCGGTGGGCCACCGGTGAGCCCTTACGACCTCGCCGAGTCGTTCAAGCCAGCGACGCCCGGCAGCGGCCCCGACCTCCATCGCCGCAGCGTCTACACGCTCTGGCGGCGGACCGGCCCCGGGCCGGTTCTCGAGAGCTTCGACGTGCCGAAGCGTGCCACGTGCGTCGCCAAACGCGACACGACCAACACGCCGCTCCATGCGCTCGTGCTCTTGAACGGCCCGCAGTTCGTCGAGGCGTCGCGCGTTCTCGCCCAGAAGCTCCTCTCCGAGAAGCCCGCGGCGGCCGGCGATGTT
>JBIIQL010000513.1:0-3195 GCA_044342095.1 Pirellulales bacterium | reverse complement strand
AAAGCGAGGACGCAAAGCTGTGCCTCGCCGGGCTCTGCTGGGACACCGGTGCCTTCGACGTGGCGATCGAGAAGGCCGAGGGGAACAACGGCGACCTCCGCGTCCGCTTCCCCTCACCGCTCCCCGCCGGTCCCGCTTGCAACCGAGACGTGTGGATGGAGTGGTATCAGGCCCGCGATGCCGCAGGAGACGTCTGTCGTGGCCCGGCCTGTGTCGTCGTCCACGAGTCGGGGAGCGGGATGACGGTGGGGCGGATCGTGGCCCGCGGTCTGTCGGCCCACGGCGTCCATGCCCTCATGGTGCAGATGCCCTACTACGGAGCCCGGCGGCCGAAGGAGGGGAAGGCCGGGGCGGAGATGCTCGTGCCGGCGGTCCGCCAGGCGGTGGCCGACGTGCGCCGGGCACGGGATGCCACCGCGGCGCTGCCGCTCATCGACGCGTCGCGGATCTCCGTCCAGGGAACGAGCCTTGGCGGCTTCGTCACCGCGACCGTCGCCGGCCTCGACGAGGGCTACGACAAGATCTTCATCCTCTTGGCCGGCGGGGATCTCGTCGGCGTGCTCGAGAAGGGGAAGAAGGATGCCGAGAAGGTCCGCGAGAAGCTCTCCGAATCGGGGATGACCGAGGAGCAGATCAAGGAGACGCTCCACGCCATCGAGCCGACGAGGCTTGCCCACCGCTACCGCCCCGACCGCACCTGGATCTTCTCCGGGAAGTACGACGACGTCGTCCCGCTCGCCCACTGCCAGCTCCTCGCCGACGCCGGGAAGCTCCCTCCGGACCACCATGTGCAGATGGAGGCCAACCACTATTCCGGGATCATTTTCCTGCCGATGGTGATGGCCCGGATTGCGGGGGAGATCCACGGCCGCACGCCGGCCCCGCCGGCTCCCGCCCCCCCGGCCACGATCGCTCGTTGACACCTACCGAGAACGGGGATACTGAGGAGGGTCGGCCGACCGGCGCAACCCAACCCCCTGCCCCCCCGCACCGAGATCCATCGTGACCCCCGAAAGCCCGAACCCATCCGCCGATCTCTTCGGAGCCCGCCGCACCGTCGAGCAGGTCGAGGAGGGGAACGAACTGGCCCCGAAGTTCGACGCCCAGGGGCTGATCCCCTGCGTGACCACCGACTTCACCTCTGGCGAGGTGCTCATGGTGGGGATGATGAACCGGGAAGCGCTCGCCCGCACGATTCAGTCGGGAGAGGCCCACTACTGGAGCCGCAGCCGGCAGCAGCTGTGGCACAAGGGGGCGACGAGTGGCCTCGTGCAGAAGGTCGTCGAGATGCGGATCGACGACGACCAGGATTGCGTCTGGCTCCGCGTCGCGATCCCCGGTGGCGCCAGCTGCCACGTCGGCTACCGCTCCTGCTTCTACCGCAAGGTGCCGGTCGGCACGGAGCGGGCCGCCGGGGCGACGCTCGAGTTCCTCGAGCACGAGAAGGCCTTCGATCCGAAGGCCGTCTACGGCGACGTGCCAAACCCGACGCAGCTCTAAGACGTCGTCCCGCGACGGCACTTCACGGTCTCCGATAGTCCGGGTGCATCGGGAACCCGAGCCTGTCGATCGCCCGCGATCACTTTCGATCTGCAGATTTGGGGAATGATCGGTGCCTCCCACCCTCGAACACTCCACCACCGGAGTGAACGACGGCACCGAAAGCTCCGAGGTCCTTTTCATGCACAGAACATTGAGGCGGATGAGCAGGGCTTTCCGGGGCCTACGGCTGCTGCCGGAATCCGACTCGATTCTCTTTTCCAGCTGTATGGATGGCGCGTTGGCCATGAGCGCCAACGCGAAAGTTCACCAGACCACGTTCCTCCATCTCCTCCGCTTCCTGTCAGAGACCGATCTCCCGATCTCGGTCCGCACGAGCCTCGCCAACTCGCTGTTCCCGATCCGCACCGTCGGCTTTTATCCCCGGACCACCATGTCCCCCTGGCCGATCGACCAGACGCGCTGGTCGATCACGGTGAGCGACGGTTCTTCACCGGTGCCCCGGCAAACGCAGCGGCACTGGGAGCTCTGCTACGACTACCGCCCCTCCCTCGAACTCGGCCGCGATGATCATGTCGTTCCCTACGGCATGCATCCGGCACACGTCCACACCCTCAGTGTGAAGGGCCTTTCGGAAAGGCTGGTCTCACTCCGTCCGACCGAGAGAATACGCCGGCTTTTCTTCGCCGGGTCGATTCATTCGTACTACGACAAGCGTGACATCCTCGGCGATGCCTTCGGCCTGCTGACTCGCGCGCAGGTCGTGAGGCTGGCCCGGGACACCGGACTGTTCTTCGAGCCATCGGGAGCGGAGCACTTCCGCCAACGGAAAGACGAGCCGTTCGTCCTCATCGATTCCGCCCGCTGTGGCATACCGCAGCCACAATGGCTCGCCGAGGTCGCCCGATCCGACTTCATGCTCTGCCCGCCGGGTGCCATCATGCCGATGTGCTACAACATCATCGAGGCGATGGCCGTCGGCACGATCCCACTGACAAACTACCCCGAATGGTTTTTTCCTCCCCTTCGTCACGGACACGAGTGTTTCGCCTTTTCAAGCGGCGACGATCTCGCGGCGTGTCTGGAGGAGATCCGCACGCTTTCCCCCGTGCGGATCGCGGCCATGCGGCAGGCGTGCATCGCCTATTACGACACCTACCTTGATCCGAGAGCTGTCGTCACCCGCATCCTCGCCTCCGGCTCCGATCACGTCCGGCTCCACGTGCTCGACGAAACGTTGGGATCGCTCGGAATACCTTCGTCACGCTGATCGCCCGTGGCCGGACCGACGCGCCTGCTACCTCCCGTAGTAGCTCCACGCATACTCAAGCGTCGTCTCCGCGCCGGGATCGAGCCGCACCTGCCAGCGGATCCGCGCCGCGCCGTTGAACTGCCGCCACCACGGGGGCGGGTTGTACCAACCGAAGCCTCCCGGTCCGCCGCGCGGCGGGCCGGTCGGACCGGTGGACGGCCAGAGGAGGGAGAGATCCTCGAGGACGTTGAGTCGCTCGACAACGCCGTCGTGGTCAGCCGATTCAACGGCCCCGAAAACGTGCCGCACCACCTCGACGTCGACCGGCTGGCCGCGGAGGTTCTTGAGGGTCAGCCCTCCGGTAAGCTCGAGCCTCGCCAGTTGCTCGCCATTCCAGTTCTGGGCATTGGGGACACGGCGCGACTCCCTTTCCTCCTTCGTCA
>JBIIQL010000512.1:0-3206 GCA_044342095.1 Pirellulales bacterium | reverse complement strand
GCGTCGAGCACCGGCTGGACGATCTCCCAGGCGGCCTCGACGAAGTCGGTCCGGGAGAAGAGCGTCGGATCGCCGTTGAGCGCGCTGGAGAGGAGCACCTCGTAGCCGGTGCCGCGGGCCGCGTCGAACGTGTCGGCATAGTCGAACCGCATCCCCGCCCGCTGGAGCGTGAACATCGGCCCCGGGCGCTTCGCCTGCATACGGATCTCGACCCCCTGGAAGGGCTGAATGTGGAAGACGAGGAGATTTCCCTCAGCCGCTCCGCCGGCTGGCCCCAAGCCGGCGGCAGCGGTGGTGTCGGGGCGGAACTGGACGACGATCTCCGTTCCTCGCTTCCACAGCGACTTCCCCGAGCGGAGGTAGACAGGCATCCCTTGCCAGCGGTCGTTGTCGACATGGAGACGGAGGGCGGCGAACGTCTCGGTGTTCGACCGCGGATCGACGGCCGGCTCGGCGGAATAGGCGACCGCCGCGGAGCCATCGGCCTTCTTTCCCGCGCCGTACTGCCCGCGCACACACGCCTCGGCGACGTCCCACGTCTCCATTCGCCGCACGCTCGCGAGGAGCGCCGACTTCGCATCGCGGACGGCCACCGGATCGAGCGAGGTCGGCAGTTCCATGCAGACGTAGGCCATCATCTGGAGGAGGTGATTTTGAATCATGTCACGGATGACGCCGGTGCGGTCGTAGTAGCCGCCGCGGGTCTCGACGCCGACAGTCTCGGTGGCAGAGATCTGGATGTGATCGATGTGCCGGGCATTCCACAGGGGGGCGAACATGCCGTTGGCCAGGCGGAAGGCGAGGAGGTTCTGGACCGTCTCCTTCCCGAGGTAGTGGTCGATGCGGTAGATCTCCTCCTCCGGCCAGTGCGCGAGGAGCGACTGATTGAGGGCCCGGGCGCTGTCCAGATCACGACCAAAAGGCTTCTCGACGATGATCCGCTTCGCTCCCGGCAGCTTGGTGAAGCCGGCGGCGTCGAGCTGCCGGTTGACCAGCGCGAAGAAGTCGGGAGAGATCGCCAGATAGAGGAGCGTGTTGCCGGTGGCGCCGACCTCCGCAGCCACTTCGTCGACCCGCCGCCGGAGCCGCGCGAAGGCTTCGCCGTCGTCGAACTCGCCGGCCAGATAGTGGATCCGCGACTCGAGCCAGTTCCATCGCTCCAGGTCGAAGTTGGGGCGGGTGCAAAACGTCGCGATATCCCCTCGCAGCCGCGCTCGGAACTCCTCCGTCGAGAGTTCGTCGCGCCCCATCCCGACGACGGCGAAGCCCTCGGGGAGGAGACGATCGCAGGCGAGATTCAACAGCGCCGGCATGAGCAGGCGCTTCGTGAGATCCCCGGACGCGCCGAGGATCACAAGCACGCCCGGTGCGGCGGGCTGGGCCGTGGACGGAGCCCGAGGGTGATGGGTCATGGATGAATCCGTGGGCTTTCGGAGGGGGGAGGGGCGCGACAGGCCTTGGAAGCGGGAGCCGTCACGGCCCCCTCACTCGACATAGATCGGATTGGAAAGCACCCAGGGGAGCGGCCGGCCGGCGACGTCGAGCCAAAGCTCGACGCGGTGGTTTCCGGGCGACTCAACGGCGAACTCGAAGGCGTCGCCGTCGGCCTCGTGGACGAGTTCCCCCTTGTTGAATACCTTCCAGTGGCCGGGGAGTGGTGAGTGGCCGCGGAGAACCGGCGAACCGGAGCGCGTGACATGGCTCCCCATCTCGTGCCGGCCGCTGCCGTTCTCGACATGAAAGTCGAAGCCGCGGGCGTTGGCGATCCAATCGAAGGCGACGAACGCCCTCCCCTTCACGAGCGCTTCACCGATCGCTTCGCGCGAAAGCTCCGTGGCGAGGACGTGCGTGCCGACGTGCCGGAGGCTCTGCTCGTAGGGATCGAGCTGGAGTTTGAAGACGAGGTCGCCCGGCTTCGCGTCGGCGGAGATCGGCGTGAAGGCCGCCACGACGGCCCGGTCGAGGACGGTCAGTTCCTCGTCGAGGGCATCGGCGACGCGTACTTTCCCGCCGTCGAGGAGCGTGATCCGCAGGCCGACGTTCTCGTGGGCGTCGTTGGCGGAGACGCCGGTATGGGGATATCGGGTACAGAGTTCGTCGAAGCGCTTCAGGTAGTCGCTCGGCGGATCGAAGATCGCGGCGAGGGCCTCCTGGGGATAGGCGTCGAGCACCTTCTTCGCCTGCACGAGCCAGAGCGGATTTTTCATCATCGCGAAGAGGCGTTTCTCCTCCTTGGCGTCGGCGTGGGTGTTGTAGATCTCACAGCCGGTGAGGCCGTCGAGCTCCCAGTCCATCCGCTCTTCGAGATGCGAAAGGAACGTCATCCCGTCGCCGGCCCCGATGCGACGGACGAGATCCTGCGGTTCGAGCGCGTCGTGCTCCGGCACGCTCCCCCGCGGGTAGACGAGCATCCCTTTTGTCTCCGCCCCCGGCACGAGGAGAACGCCATCGACGACACCAGCGTGGCCATCGGCGACGAAGTCGTAGTGGGGGGCCGGGTGTTCCGTGAAGAGGAGCGCGTCGGTACCGGCCCGCTTCGCCGCCGCCACGATCTCTTCGATCTTTCCCCGGCTGTCGTGCGAGAAGGCGGAATGGACATGGAGATTGCAGCGGTATTCCCGAAGCGGCCCCTCCCGCTCGACCTCCGTCCGCGCGGCCGCCAGGGACTCGACCGCGGCATGAACGGCCGCCACGCGCTCGATCGCCAGCCGGTCGAGCGCATCCTCGGCCCCAACCGGGGTCGCCGCGAGCGCCCACGCCGCCATCACGAGCCCTTCCCAGCCGATTCGACGCTCTGTCGTCGGCGACATCCCTTGGGTCTCCCGATTCATGGTCACTCCACCTCCGATGCGGCGATCGCCGCGTCATAGAAGGCCCGGGCCTCGTCATACGCCGCCGCGGCCGCCCCGCGCTCGGCCGCGCGGATTTGCCCCTGCTTTGCCTTCCAGCAGACGTCGACCGCCTCCCGGCACCACCGCGCGCTTCTGCGGCTGGCGCGGACCGGCTTGTCGGCCACCTCCACCCACACCGGGTTGGTGTGAACGCTCGGGAAGATCCGGATCGCCACCCAGCTCGACCGCTCGATCGCCACCCGAAAGCCGAGCTCCTCGACGTGCCCGTCGGCTTCGATCATCCGCGTCAGCACCGGCTCGCCGTTGACGATCACCTCCACCGGCACCTGCCGCGAGCCGCCGACCCGGGCGCGC
>JBIIQL010000062.1:0-11207 GCA_044342095.1 Pirellulales bacterium | reverse complement strand
CCGCGGCTGAAGTGCCACGTGGTCACGAAGTTCGTGTTGTAGCCCTCATCCCAGAGATCCCTGGCCTGCGGAGCACCACCGAAGTTCGCGGCACCGACCACGGCGGCTGCGGTGTCGCTCGCGTCCCAACGGCCGGCCGGAATCCCCTCCGCCGCGAGGTTCCCCTGGTTCGACGTGATGGCGCCGGAGTAGTCACCGACCGTCGCGCTCACCTTGTTGCGGTGGGCCGGATCGAGAGACTTGCCCGGGTTTGCCACCTTGGTGCCAATCAGATCGCCCACCCAGCCGTTGCGGCGGATATCACCGTCGCGGAAGTGGTCGAACGCGCCCGACGAGTAATTGCCGTCGTGGGACGAGGCATAGACCTCGAAGCCGCGGCCGAACGTCGACAGGTTATTGGCACTTGCTGAGGCGTTGGCCGAAGCACGGGCAGAAGAGAGCGCAGGGAGCAAAAGACCCGCGAGTGTCGCGATAATCGCAATCACAACGAGCATTTCAACGAGCGTGAAGCCCCGCTGTGTTTTGGGATTCGAGACCATGGTGAGAAAAACTCCTTAAATGAGCCGTCTGACTCGTCAAGAGTGACTGACGTTTGTGTCAGATACGGCGCTTGGACGCCCCCGTGCAACTCTACAAGTCTTGTCGCCAGGGTTCAAGCGGTGGGACAATACCTGTTGGTCTTCCGTACGGATGAGTGCCGGTTGCGGTTCGCGCGGTTGAAAACGACCGGCGGAATGAGGGCGATCTGCGGCGGACAGAGGTTTTCGGAGGCGATATGCGCGTTCCCGATGTGGCGACTCTTTGTGCGGCCCTCGTGCTGACCGGCCTGGCGGTGGGCTGCCCGGGAGCATGCGGGGCAGAGGCTGAAACCCCCCCTCTCGAGGAGGCTGCCGCCCTGTGGGCGGAAGGTCGATTCGACGAGGCGCTCGACACCTTGCGAACCGAGAGCCGCTCGATCAAGGAGGCCGAAGGCGAAGACGCGCCCGGCCTGCTTCCCATCAACGACCTCGCCGCGGAGATCCTCATCGACAGGGGCGATCTGACGACAGCGGCGGCGTTGCTCGAGAAGACGATCCTCGCTCGCGAGCAACTCGTCGCCGCCGGTGGTGCCGAGCAGGCCGTCGCCCTCGGCGCCTCATGGCTCTCGCGGGCGCGGCTCGAGACCACTGCCAAGCGGTTGCCGGCGGCGCTCGCGGCGGCGAAGCGGGCCCTCCTGATCCTTGACGGCGCATCGCCGCGTGACGCCGCCGCCGTCGCACGCGCTCAAACGGCCTTGCAGACGGCGACGGACGAGCTCGACGAGATGGTTGGGGCCGGCTCCGATACAAGCGTCGAGGCCCGGAACGAGGTTGCCGTCGTGCTCACCTCGCTAGGCATGATCCCGGAGGCGATCGCGCAGCGGCAAAAAACCCTGGCCGGGCTGATGGAGCAGCGGGAGGTCGATGCGACCGCCGTCCTCCAGGCGACCGAACAGTTGAGCCGGCTGATGATGGTCAACGGGCGTGCCGAGGAGGCGATACCGGTCGTCGAGATGACGCTCCCTCGTCTGGGAGCGGTGACCACGCCGCAGGCCATCGCCGCGCAACGCTTGCTCGGAGAGTTGTATCTGGCCACCGGCAAACTGGCCCTGGCCGAAGCAACGTTCGCGGACGTTCTCGAAGCCGTGCAGAAAGACGCCAAGCCCTCCCCCTTCGTGCTCGCTTCCGACCGTCTGCGCAGCCTCCTGGTCGCGGTCCGGCAAAGAACCGTGAATCGTCTTCCCGACTGGTTCGACGCCGCGCAGCGACTCCTGTCCCGGCCGGGACCTGGGGACATGGCGGTGGCCATGCCCGGACTCGTGCTGGCTGCCGCGGTGAAGCAGGAGATGGGTGATCTGGCCGGGGCGGTTGAACTGCTGGGGCGGGGCCTGACCCTGGCCAACGCCATGAAGCCTCCCGATGGCGGCTTGATCGCCGAGTTTTCGGGCCGGCTGGCTGCGGCACAGATCGCCGCAGGAAACGCGGCCATGGCCCGCAAGACCGCGAAGCCTGCCTTGCCGGCGGCGGAGCGCTCCGTGGGGCCGGGGAGCGCGGAGGTCGGTTTTCTCAGGATCGCCCTGGCCGACGCGCTGGCACGAAGCGAGACGAAGAGCGAGACGCAGGGTGGAGCGCAGGCTGGAACGCAGGCTGGAACGCAGACTGGAACGCAGACTGGGACGCAGAGCGAGGCGGTCGCCCTCGTGACGACGGCCTGCCGCCGCGGCCTGCCCCGACCAGACGACTCATGGGAGGCGATGGCGACCGAAATGTGCGACCGGTTGGCCTCCGACGACAACGCGTGTGAGCTGCGGGAGAAGTATCTCGCGGCTCGCGCGCGGCAGTTCGGTGCCAATCATCCGCACGTCGTCTCGGCCTGCGGCCTGTTTGGCGCCGCCAGACTCGCTGCCGGCGACTGGACTGCAGCCGCCGACTTCTTCGAGCGCGCCTTGGACCTCGATTCGAACGACGAGAGTCCCGAGACGGCGGCGAACCTGGTGCTCCTGGCTCGTGCCTACCAAGCGGCAGGCGAGCCGACCCGGGCGCTGGAGACGGCCCGGCGGGGGCTCGTAGCCTGGGAGAAGGTGGCCGGAGCCGACCACCCCGGCACGCTCGACGCCGCCGACACGCTCGTCAGCGCGAAGCTGCAGGCCGGCGATGCCGAGGGGGTCACGGAACTCCTCGAGCGGCTGTGCGCCACCGATGCGATCGACGACCCCTCCCGGCGCGCCGCTCACCTCGTCAGGCTGGCCGATCTCACGGTGGCTCAGGACAAGCGACGGTCCCAGGATCTTCTCCGCAAGGCTTTGCAGCTGCCTTGCTGGCAGGATGGATTCGATCGCGGCGCCGCTGCCAACCAAAGACTCGCCTTCACCGCCGCAGTCGCAGCCCATGCCGCAACCGCAGCCGGGGATTCGACCACGGCAACACAGATGCTGCAGCGTGCCCGACGGCTCGTGATGGAATCAGAGGATTCGACCGCCCTCCTGGAACGGATCGAACGCGTCGCAGCCCGCGGCGGCCGTCCCTGACGGCGGCCGGGCGTTGTCAGGGCGCCACGAGGTCGATCGAGGCCGCGGCCCCATCCAGCGTTCGCCGCATCCGTCGGGCGGCTGCATTTGCGGCTTCAAACCCGGGAAGTTTCGCCCCCGCCTGGGCGAGCTCCTCGCCCACCAGCTTCTGCAGGGAGAGCAGCTTCGGCCGCAGGGGGTGATCCTCTGGTACGGGCAGTTCCTCCGCACGGTCGAGAATCGCTGATGCTGCAACGATCGTCTGTCGCCCTTGTGCCGGGTCTCCCTTCTCGACGTGGCGCCGCGCTTCGACAAGCATCGCATCGGCGCAGAGGACGAGTGGCCGAAACAGATCCGGATGGGATTTCGGCTGCGGAAGTTTGCGCAGCGTCGCAATCTTCTCGAGGTACTCCGTCGCCTGCATGAAGCGCTGCTGGCTGCCCGACGGATCACCGGCCGCCAGCAGGACCTCTCCTTCGCGGATTCGCAGTTCCGCCTGGATGAGCAGAATCTCGATCGTTTGATCCGGCTTGAGAGTCGACGCACCGCCGGGGGCTGCCGCGGCGATCGCCTCGTCAAGCGCGGCGGCGGCGTCAGCCAGTTGCCCGCGCGACTTGGCCAGCCATTCGTCTGCCGTGGGGCCTGACTCGGCCTCCGTCTCGGTGTTCGCAGCTGATCGAGGGTCGCCCCCGGGCAGCCGGCTCAGCTCCAACGCTCTGATCCCGGCGACGAGCGAGAGCGGAAAGCGGCCGACAAGGGCCCGGTTGCGGGGCGAGGCGAGTACGTCGGGGGCCGCCTTGTCGAGGCGATCCTCGAGAGACTTTCGGGCTTCACCATCGGACTTCGCGAGCCCGTCGAGATCATCGAGCCATTCTGCGACCTGCTTGCGGAATGCCTCTTCTTCTGCCGGCGATCGCGCGGCTGCGGCGACCGACTGGGGATTCGCCAGCCGCATGCGCTCGAGGATCACGAGCATCCGCAGAAGGAGAAGCTCCACGAGGTCGACTTCGAGCGGCACGAGCATCTTCGTGACCTTGGCACTCGCCCCGCGGGCCTCCGCTGCCAGCAGCCTTTTGAACTCCGAGTCGCGCGGGACGCGGCGCGCCTGCTCGAAGGTCGCGGCCGCGGCATCGAGCCGGCCGAGGCGAAACTCGGCAAACCCCCGGCGCATGAGGGCCCGAAAAAAGCCGATCGACTGCGCGACGAAATCCGGATCACGCCGCTTGGGCTTCAAGGCCGTCGCGATCTCGTCGGCGGCCGTCGCCGCCCGCTCATAGTCTCCGGCCCTGAGCAGGCTCTCGAGGCCGGCCCAGTCAGGCGCTTTGGCGGGCGTCTCGGCCGGCTCGACTGCCTGGCACGCGGGCCCGCCGATCATGATGCAAGCGCCCACCAGCACGGCGTGCGGATGAAAACGCAACGGCCAGGGCATGGGAGAAGTCCTCGGTGGGGTGTGTTCCGGTGGCCAATGTTCAGAAGTCGTCTTCGGGCCGCTTCTCGGCCGCCTCTTTGTCGGGGGCCTTCTCGTCCGGCGCCGGTTTGCCGTCTTTGGTCTTGGCAGCGGGTTGCTTCGCCGTGCCGGCGGGTGTCGGCGGCGTGCGTTGCGGGGGCTGTGCCTGATTGGCAGGCTTCTGCTCTTTTGGCTTGGGCGGTTGCGTCACCGCGGGCTTGGGCGCGGTCGGCTCCTTCTTGGTTGCAGCCTTCAAGTCTGGCCGCGGCCTGTCGTCGGAGATCAGTTCCGCATCCCACCGGCCGACGACGTATTTGTCGATGAGTCCGATCCGCCGCACGCCGTCCCGATCCACGTCTTTGTAATAGAGGTCTTTCGAAAATGTACCGTTGCCGTCGACGTCGCGGAAGCGGTCCGCCTCGGAGTAGTCGCCGTTGTCGTCGGTGTCGAACCGCGGTTCGCTCGTCAGCCGCGCCGCGAGATCGGACGTTCGCGAAGGTGGCTCGCCCCAGAGCGGCAGTGAACGCCCCTCGTGGTGTTCCATGGCGAATTGCCCTCCGGCGCGGAGTACGGTCTTGCCGACGTCGAGCAGCATCCGG
Organism: Pirellulales bacterium; assembly: GCA_044342095.1. Lineage (GTDB taxonomy): Bacteria > Planctomycetota > Planctomycetia > Pirellulales > UBA1268 > QWOP01. The sequence continues at coordinate 6,136 of JBIIQL010000062.1, read as the reverse complement.
TCGCCGCTCGGCTTCATTCCCGCCAGGAAGGGCACCATCGAGATTGTCACCAGCGCACTGCCCACGAAGAGCGCTCCCCCGAAGCCGCCGGCGATGGCTCCTGCCACGCGGTCGCCCAGCGGGTCGACGTCGTCACTCTCTTGATCTTCGTCGTCGGCCGGTTCTCCGTGGAAGAGCAGGCGGATGCACGCGAACGCCCCCCAACCGAGCAGGCAAAACGCGAGCAGGATGGACCACGAAACGGAAACCCCGTCTCCCAGCGCGAGCGTGACCCCGGCATGCAGAAACCCCGCCACCGCTTCGTGTGCCAGGACAGCGATCGACAGGCAGGCAAGCAGTTCGAGCGCCTCGATACTGGCGGCCTCGAGGCCCGCGATCCAGCCCCGGCAGGCGAACCCGAGGATCGCGGCCACGACGAGCAGGTCGAACATGTTGATCATGGCGTGCGGCCCCGGATGCCGTCAGGTCGTGACGCGGAGAATCTCATTGACGCTCGTTTCCCCCTGGATGACCTTGAAGAGGCCGTCGATCTGCAGCGTCAGCGTGCCGCTCTTGAGCGCCGCCTTCCGGAGGTCGGTGATCGAGGGGCTGGGCCGGACCAGGCTGCGAATGTCGTTGTTCATGACGAGGAGTTCGTGGATGCCCATCCGTCCGCGGTAGCCCGAGCCCCCGCACTTCTCGCAGCCTCTTTCGCGGTAAATCAAGGGCACCGCCCCTGGCTTGAGGTTGAGTTTCTTGACCATGCCGTCAGGGGGCGAGCAGCGTTCCTTGCAGTCGGGGCACAGGCGACGGGCCAACCGCTGGCCGAGCACGGCGGTGACCGCCGTTTGGATGAGCGTGGACTCGAGGCCGAGATCGAGCAACCGGGTGATCGTCGCCACGGAGTCGTTGGCGTGCAGCGTCGAGAACACGAAGTGGCCGGTGAGGGCCGCCTGGCAGGCGATCTCGGCGGTCTCGCGATCGCGAATCTCACCCACCAGCAACACGTCGGGATCCTGGCGGAGGACGCTGCGCAGGATGTTGGCGAACGAAACGTCGGCCTTGGTGTTGACCGCGATCTGCGTGATGTTTTCCAGCCGGTATTCAACCGGATCCTCGATCGTCGTGATGTTGTGCTGATGAGCGTCGATCTCGCTCAGCGAGGCGTAGACCGTGGTGGTCTTACCGGAGCCGGTCGGCCCGACGACGAGAAACATCCCGTAGGGCTTGTGGATGATCTCCCGCAACTGCCGGAGAATGGGAGGCCGAAGGCCGATCGCGTTGAGCCCCCCGGCCACCACGCCGCCCGACGAGCGCAATAGACGCATCACGAGTTTCTCGCCGTAGCTCGTCGGGGTGGAGGCGACGCGGATCTCGAAGCGGTCGGCTCCGCAATGGACGGCGAATGTCCCGTCCTGCGGACGACGGCGCTCCGCGATATCCATGTCGGAGATCACCTTGATCGCCGAGATCACTCCCTTGCCGACCACGCCATCCATTTTGTCCATGTCGCGCAGCACGCCATCGACGCGAGCCCGGACGAAGTAGGTCTGTTCGTGGGGTTCGAAATGGATGTCCGTGGCCTCGACACGGATGGCCTTGAGCATCACGTCGCGCGCGTTGCTCACATTTTCAGACACCACGCCTGCCCCGTCTGGCCCATCATCCACGCCCATCTCGATCGCCGTCGTGCCATCTTTCTTGAGGAACGCAAAGCCGTCCTTGGGCTTGGCGGCGACCGTCGTCGCAGGCGTCGCATGTTTGGGACGCCTGACCGCCGACTGGCGAGCGCGACCGATCAGTTGGGACACCTGCTCTCGGATGCTGAGCTTGGCCGCAGGCTGGGCGCCGCCGTTGCGCTGCAAAGCCGCGCGCACGTCAGCGACGACGTTCGGCAGACCCCTTCGAGACAGGTAGCGTCGGGACTTTGCGACTTGTGCGTCCCGCCGCAAGGTGAATGCGATCAACGCGATCGGCACGATGACCCACGCCGCCGCCAGCGCCGGCAACCCGACCGTGACGGCTCCGATGAGAAAAGCGAGACACATGCCCCGAAACAGCAGGTTCCACCGGCCTGCTCCCTCGATCTTCAAGGTGGCCGCCGAGCGGCGCACCCACGTGGTCGCTCCCGCGAGGAGCGCGACCATGAGGCACAACAGGCTCCACAAGCCGAGGCCGAGCCAGGGAAACGCGGTGAAGGAAGGGACATCCACGGTTGCGTTCAGACACCCAGAGGGAAGCGCTGCCGAGACCGACCCGGTGATTCAAGACTCCACGGTCAAGCGTAGCCCTGCTCTGGAAGTCTTTGCAAACGATGCAGGCTCGGACGAGACCCCAGCTTCCCGCATGGATCACGACGCCGGTGAGCGGCAGCCGATCGCACGCGCCGCCTTCGTGAGTTGCCCGAGAGGCTCACCACCCACGATTCCGATGGACAAGTGTACTCAATGATAGGTCAGCCAACGGCACTTCGGCAAGCGCCTGCAGAGTGGAGCGGATCACGAGGACAGCAGCCGAAGCGCAGAAAAACTAGGCCCGGTGTGATTCGAACACACGACCAAGGGATTATGAGTCCCCTGCTCTAACCGCTGAGCTACGGGCCCTTCGACACAGCCTGGAGATTATCGTGTGGCGTGGCAGGGGCGGGCAACCACGCGCTGCGGGGCCCGTCACCGGCCGGTATCCCCACGGCCGCGGTCGGAGCGGGGCTTGTCTGCGGACTTCCGCTGCTTCCGCGGAGTCCGATTGGCTTGAGGCCAATGCGCCGGCCGGGGCTCGTAGGTCGTCATCGGATCGCTCCAGGGATTGCCACTGAGCGCGCCGAGAATGCAGCAGGCATGGAGCACCAGTCCCGGGAGGACGAGCGCACCGTAGCCGGCAACCACGATCACGAACCAGACGATCGCGCGGAAAAACTGCCCCTTGTAGAGCTGTCCCAAGCCGGGCACGAAGAGGCTGAGGATCGCCGCCACCCCCGGGCTGAAGCGCCGCACCGGGAGGTGATAGATGACAATTCGGTCGTCGGCCGGCGGCTCGTCATCGGGTTCGCTATCGCTCGGAGGGCTCGCGCGAGGTGCTTCAGTGGGAGGGGGCGCGGCGGGGGGCGGGGCGACCGCCGGCCCGGGGGTTTGGTTGGCCGCCGCGCGCTCGGCTGCGAGGCGCTCCACTTCGAGATCGAGCTTTTTGCGCTCGAGGGCGAGGCGTTCCTCCTCGAGCCGCCGCGCCGCCCGCTCCGCGGCCGATTTGTCGAGGTTTTCCTTCACCTGCATGAGGAGCCGGCCGCACTCGACGTGCATCCCGAGCGCCGCCAGGAAGAGCCCGCCGAGGGTCAGCCCGAGCGCGAGCCGGGAGTGGGCGATCGCCGTGAACGCGATGCCGAGGGCGGCGAGGAAGGCCCCGGCCGTGGCGAGGAGATGCCGCGGGGCGAGATGCTCCCAGTCGATCAAGGGCGGCCGCTCAGAGAGCGGATGGGGCGACGGGCTGCGCGATGACTTGGCGGGATGGAGCGCGGCATCGACGAGGTCGTTGACCGTGCGGGTGATCGTGCCCCCCCACAGCCAGTCGAGCGACCGGGCCGGCAGCCACTCCGGCATCCCCGCCGACCAGACCAGGTCGTCGGGGGAGAGCCAACCGCCGCGCGCGAGATCGGTGAGGCGCTCCCGCGGCACCGGTCCCTGCCGTCGGCCATCGCGGGCGTAGTACCAGCGTTCGGTCACGGAAAGCTCCGGAAAAACGTCGTGCGTGGAGAACCGACTCGGTGTCCCCTTCAGGATACCGTCCGCCATGGTGCCGACTCCCCGAGCGGCAGAGAGAAGGCGTCGGCCGAACCGGGGAAGGAAAAGGGGGCCCAGTCCCTCCATGGTAGGCTCAGCGACAGAGCGCCCTCTTTTCCGCCAGGATCCGATCGATGCCCGCGGACGATGCCAACGTCGAAGCTTGGCGGATGCCCGACATCCGGCATCTCTGGGAATCACTCTGCGGCAGCATCGATTGCTACGTCACGGTGATCGATGCCGAGTGCCGTGTCCGCTCCATCAATCAAGTCGCAGCCGGCTTCGATCCGACGGGGCTCGTCGGGCGGAGCGTCTTCGAGTTCATGCCCGATTTCGAGGTGGAGCGGGTACGAAGGCACTACGACGAGGTGTTTCGTGACGGGCGCAGCGTCGCCTTCGATCTGATCACGATCACCGAGGACGGAACGCGGATCCCCTATTCGGTGCGGGCCGCGCCGGTGTTCGACGGCGGACGGGTGGTGGCGGCCGTCCTCACCTCGCACGACCAGCGGACGCTCCTCGCCACCGAGGCCTCGCTCCACGCCGAGCGGCAGGTTCTCCAGAAGCTCCTCGAGACCCAGGAGCGGGAGCGGCGCGTCGTTTCCTACGAGATCCATGACGGCCTCGCCCAGTATCTCGCAAGCGCCTCGATGCACCTCGAGGCCTGCGGCCATGCGCTCGACTCCGGGAATGGAATGACGCCAGCGGTACGCCAGGATCTCGCCGAGGCACGGCGCGTGGTCCGAATGGCGATCGACGAGGCGCGGCGGCTGATCAACGGCCTCCGCCCTCCAATGCTCGATGAATTGGGGATCATCGCCGCCGTCGACTCCCTTGTCGACGAAGCCCGCGACGGCGGGCTCTTGGTCGACTATCGACACCCCGGGAGCGTGACCGAGCCGGAGCCCGATGTAGCGACGGCCCTGTTTCGCATCGTTCAGGAATCGCTCTCCAACATCCGCAAGCACGCCGCCGCGACCCACGTGCGCGTGGCGATCGAGCCTCGCGGTGCCGGGGAAGTGGCCGTCGAGGTCAGCGACGACGGCGTCGGCTTCGCGCCCGATCGCGTCCCGGCGGGGAGCTTCGGTCTCGAAGGGATTCGGCAACGCGCTCGGCTCTTCGGGCGCGAGGCGCTCATCGAGAGCGTCACCGGCGAGGGAACGAGCGTCCGCGTCGTGCTGCCGACGCGTGGCCCAGACCGGTGAGCTGGTTGTCCACGGCCGGCCCGTTCAAGGCAGGATCGTCCCCCCCACCTTCACCTGGAGCTTGCCGACACATTTCGAGTTCGGCGGGACGTTGACCTTGAGATAGAGGACGCCGTCGCGGTCGGCGGGGCGTTCGTAGGACGATCCGACGAGGAACGGCTTCGGCGGCTTCTCGGTGGCATTGGGGGCTGCGGCGGGGATGATCGCGCCCATCACCGCGCCAAACGGCACATGCGCGAGGAGATCCTTCTCGGGATTCTCGCCGACGAGGCCATCGGGCCCGGTGGTCAGCGGGGCGGTGGTCAGCTTGTAGTCGCCACTGACACGGATCCGGATCGTGCGATCCTTCCCCACGGGGCCCACCTCCTGCCACGACTTGCCGGCATCGAGGTCGAAGTCGATCTCGCTGGCATCGAGACTCTGCGCGGCGAGTTGCTCGAGCTTCGCCTTGATCGGCTCGTTTTGCGGGTAGAGCTTCTGGAGCGCCTCGAGGATCGTGCGGGCGCGGTCGTAGGAGCCGGCGTCCTCGTACGACTTGATCAGCTGCTCGGTGTCCTTGAGGAACGAATCCTTCACCTTCTCCATCTTGGAGTCGAGCTTCTTGACCTCCGGATTGGCCTTCGGCCGTCCCTTGGCAGCCGGCTGCGCGGCGACCGTCCCGACGAGGACGGCCAGCACGCACCACCCTGCAGCGACACCGTGCCGAAGGAAAAGACCTTGGAAGGATGAGCTACGACCCACCATGATGATCCCCCTGAAATCGCTGATGCCCCTGACAGCGCTCCCGGGGTCTCCGGTCAGGCTGCCGTCCCTCGTTCCCCCGGGACGACCAGCCGTCCCGATTGCCCCGCGGAAGAAGTGCCCGTGGACGCCGGCCACCGATCGGGCCGCCCACGCGCATGTCGCACCTCTTCAGGTGTTGTACCCCGTTCCTCGCGTTGGTTCTATTCCCGCGCTCCGCGCCGCCAGAGGGAAGCGGGCAACGCGGGTCGCCCGGCCGGGATGAGGCAGCGTCACGGCCGACGATCATCGCCCCGAGCCCCGGCTCACGGCGCCGGTGCGGCTGCAGGCGCCGGGGGAGAGGTCTCGATGATGGCCGGGGGAATCATCGCCGGGATCGGCGCCCCCTCCGCCGGTGTCTCACCCGCCGGAGCCGGGCCGATCGATTTGAGCAAGCGG